>DATCHY010000001.1:0-6869 GCA_036508065.1 Geomonas sp.
GTCTTCTTCGGCGAGTCCGTCGAGGCGTAGAGCGGGAACAGGTTGATCTTCTCGGCCGGGTTGTCCGTATCGAGGCCGCTTTTCGACGACGTGTAAAAGGGCCAGAGGACGAACCTCTTGCTGTACACCCCCTCCTTCCCGGACTGCCCGTAGAGCGGGAAGACCTCGAAACCGCTCTCCTTTTCCCCTTCGGTCGTGGAGAAAATCGGGTAAAGGTAGTGCCTGGTCGTGGTGCCGCGGTTGACGGTGCTCCCGTAGAGCGGGAACATCAAAAAGTGGTACTCGTCCCGCCAGAAACGGTCGTAGATGTCGCCGTAGAAGGGGAACACCGACCGGTACCTGCCGTGTTTCTTCGAATCCCCGGCGATGTAGAAGGGAAACAGCATGGTCGTGTTCTCATGCGCCTCCCCTGCATCCTTACGGAAATTGTTGATCTGGAACAGCCGCAGCACCTGGTAGCTGTCCGACTCCGGGGTGTTCTCGTGAAAAGCGGCAGGGTAGAGGAAATAGGTCGAGGAGGTTCCTGTTTCCGTCTGCGCGCTCTGGTAGAAGAAGGGGCGGATGGCGGTCTCGCTGTCCGCGCCCTTTTTCTGGAATTTTATCAGCGGCCCGAGGATGGAGAGGTTGCTGAACCCCTCCGCCGGGCTGTCGCGGTAGTCGATGAGCGGCCAGAGGGTGAAGATGGTCCCGCCACCGGCCTGAGCGGCGCCAAGCGGGGGCGCGAGCGCCAGCAGGGCGAGCAGGGAAGTTATAAAAATCCTGATGACTGGCATGAACCTCTGGGAATCGGGTTTAGTTACGGACACAAGCTCCGATAGTAACTGCAGCTATTGGGCCAGTCAATCAAAATAATGTCCGTTAATCTTGTATTCGCCCGCAGTTCAATGGCAAGGCCGGTGCTTCAGAATAGACAAAGAGGCAGAAAACCGTGTGGTCTTCTGCCTCTTGGCATCCTGACACTGCGTGCTGATTACCACGGGCCTGCTGCTAGTATTTTCCGTCCGCGTAGTCCACCCAGCCGCCGGCGAGTACCAGTGCCTGGTCGAAGGGGGAAATCTCGAACGGCATCGATTCCTTCCGTCCGTCGCCGCTCACGGTGAGGCTTCCGCCTGCCACGTCGATCTGGATCGCCGCATCGGGGGCCTGGGCGAAGGAAAAGAGCCGGTCGATCTGCTCGGGGGAGAGTTCGATCGCGACCATGCCGCAGTTGAACATGTTCTGCCTGAAGATGCGGGCGAAGGACTGCGCGATCACGGCGTAGATGCCGTTCACCTCGAACACCCAGGGGGCGTGCTCGCGGGAGGAACCGCAGCCGAAGTTGGCGCGGGAGACCACGACGCCTGCAGTCTTGGTCTTCTCGGACTTCGGGTCGAAGCCGGGAAGTTTCAGGTCCTCCAGCAGGTAGGGCTTCAGGTCCTCCTTGGTGATCTCGGTCAGGTACTTGGCCGGGATGATCTCGTCGGTGTTTATGTCGCTACGATCCAGAAAGAGGGCCGGGCCGCCAAAACTCTTCATATCTGTCTCCTAAGATTAGTTCAAAATTCAAGGTTCAGGGTTCAAGGCCAATACATCGCAAATGAGCCTCATTGCCAATCGCCGGTAGTTATATGCAGTAGGCGGAAACTGTCCCCGCCGTCACTGTCAATTGTCAATTGTTTCACAAGTATTTGCGCGGGTCGGCAAGCTTCCCTTCGATGGCGGAGGCAGCGGCTGTGGCCGGGGAGAGCAGATGCACCATCCCCCCCTTCCCCATGCGTCCCATGAAGTTGCGGTTCGTGGTGGAGGCGCAGACCTCTCCCTCGGCGAGGACCCCGTTGCTCATGCCGAGGCAGGCGCCGCAGGTCGGGTTGGTGACGCAAAAGCCTGCTTCCATGAAGATCTCGATGAGACCCTCGGCGGCGGCATCCTTGTAGACCTGCGGGGTTGCCGGCGACAGGATGGCGCGCACGTTGGGCGCGATCTTCTTCCCTTTGAGGATCGCCGCGGCGATCCTTAAATCTTCCAGCCTGCCGTTGGTGCAGGAGCCGAGGTAGACCTGGTCGATCGGGGTGCCGGCCATCTCGGTAACGCTCTTCACCTGGTCCGGCTTGTAGCCGAAGGTGCAAAGCGGCGCGAGGTCCGAGAGGTCGAGGTCGATCAGCTGGTCGTACTCGGCGTCCGGGTCGGAGCACCAGGCGCTGTAGGCGGCGAGCGCCTCGCCCTTGGAGGCGAAGCTGTCGGCTATGAAAGGCCAGAGGTACTCCACGGTCACCTGGTCCGGCATGCAGATGCCTGAGGTCCCGCCCGCCTCGATCGCCATGTTGCACAGCGTCATCCTCGACTCCATGCTCATCGCGTCGACCACGGGGCCGGCGAACTCGATGACACGGTCGGTGGCGCCGTTTACCCCCAGATGACCGATGACGCGCAGGATGGCGTCCTTGGCGTAGACCCCCTTGGCAAGCTTCCCGTTCAGGTTGATCCTGATGGTCTTCGGCTCGCGGAAGGCGCAAACCCCTTTCAGGATGCCGACTTCCAGGTCGGTGGTGCCGACGCCGGCTGCGAACGCGCCGAAGGCGCCGTGGGTGCAGGTGTGGGAGTCGCCCATGATGACCGTGTTGCCCGGCCTGATGAACCCTTTTTCGGGGAACAGGGCGTGGCAGACGCCGTTGGCGCCGATGTCGAAGAAGTCCTTGATGTCGTGGCGCCGCGCCCAGTCCCTGAGCATCTTAGCCTGGGTGGCGGTCTTTGAGTCCTTGCTGGGCGTCACGTGGTCGATGACCGCCTTGATCTTGGTGGTGTCGAAGACCCGGTCCTTGCCGCGCGCCATGAGATCGGCGATGGCGATCGGGGTGGTGATCTCGTGGCACATGACCACGTCAATTCTCAGCACCTTGGTTCCTGCAAACGGCTCATCCACGAGATGGGCGGCAAATATCTTTTGAGCGGTGGTAAGACCCATAAGTAAGCGCTTCCTTTTAATTTGTGGGATGTTTATCTCTACGGGCCACAATAACCAAATACCAGCTACAAATCAAACTAATATTTGTTCAATCATATTAAACATTTGCCTGCGGCTGCAAGCGTGCTATAATTGCCCGACTTCGATGTATAAACAGGGAGCTCCCAAAGATGCAACTTCGCTTTACCAGAACAAACGGCGAGATGGACACACTGATAGATGAACTTCTGGAGAAGGCCGGCGGGATACATCATCCGGCCTTAGCGCGTGAGATCATCCTCTCGGCTCTCAAGGCCGGCCAGGACACCGATTACCTTGCGGACCTGAAGCTTTTGAGCAACACCATGAAGGAGATGCGCTACACGACGAAGGTTTTCGCCCCCTACCGCGACAAGACGAAGGTGACCATCTTCGGTTCGGCGCGCACGCCCTCCCACGACCCGATGTATCTCAAGTGCGTCCGCTTCAGCCGGATGCTGGCGGACAAGGGGTACATGATCATCACCGGCGGCGGCGGCGGGATCATGCAGGCCGGCAACGAAGGCGCCGGCAGCGAGGCATCATTCGCCGCCAACATACGGCTCCCCTTCGAGCAGAGCGCCAACGCGGTCATGCTGAAGAACCCGCGACTCATCACCTACAAGTACTTCTTCACCAGGAAGGTCGCCTTCGTGAAGGAGGCCGACGCCATCACCGTGTTCCCCGGCGGTTTCGGCACGCTGGACGAGATGATGGAGGTCTTCACCCTGATCCAGACCGGCAAGACCTCCCCCAAGCCTCTCGTGCTGGTGGACGACGAGGACGGCTACTGGGAGCAGTGGTTCAGGTTCGTGAAGGAGAGGCTGCTGGTCATGGGTTTCATCTCGGCCGAGGACTTCTCCATCTTCACCATCACCAAGAGCCCCGAGGAGGCGGTCCAGGTGATCGAGGAGTTCTACACCAACTATCATTCCATCCGCTTCGTGAAAGACGAGCTGATCATCAGGCTTACCAAGGAGTTGAGCGCCGCCCAGATAGAGATGCTGGAGAACGAGTTCCCGGAGCTGCGCCTGCCGGGGACCCATATCGAGCCGACCGGTCCCAGGCCCGATGAGGCGGACGAGCCGGACCTGACCGAGCTGCCGAGATTAGCACTGCGTTTCCATCACCAGCACTACGGGCTGCTGATGGCCTTCATCAGAAGGCTCAACACCTTCTGAGAGCCGGCTGGGAGCCGAAGCACAAAAAAAAATGTTTTTTAAATATTTCCTTGACAAGGTTATTATACGATGTTAATTTTTATCCCAGCAGCTAGTTTCGGAAGTTCGCAGCGCCGAAAAAGCCAAAGAGATGGTTCCTTTGTGCCGTTTCAAGCCCAAGACTCTCCGGAAATTGCAGCATCAAACGTAGATCCGGCAGAGTTCCGGAAGTAACAACAAGGAGGCAGTAAAATGGCACAGGGCAAGGTTAAATGGTTCAACGACGCAAAAGGGTTCGGTTTCATCGAGCAGGATAACGGCGAGGACGTGTTCGTGCATTTCTCCGCAATCACCGGGGAAGGCTTCAAGTCCCTGGCTGAAGGGGAAGCAGTCTCCTTCGACGTTACCAACGGCCCCAAGGGTCTGCAGGCGGCAAACGTCAAGAAGATCTAAGCAGCCGTAACAAGGTACTGCGATGAAAGGCCCCGCCGGATGCTCCGTGCGGGGCCTTTTTTTGTGGAAAACCTGTCTGAAGACCAAAAAAAAAGCATTTAAACACAGAGCCACAGAGGACACAGAGAGAAACAAATACATGCAGGTAAAAACTCACCTTTAGGTGGGTAAATCACAGTAGTACCGGGGTTGTTGGCTGTAAACGTCAGGCTTTTAGCCTTGTTTCTCTCTGTGTCCTCTCTGGCCCTGTGTTTCGAATGCCTTTTATAGGTTTAAATATCATCCTACGTCGTTACAGCACGCCCTACCCGACATTTCCCTACAATAAGCACGACCAGCCCGAGGCAGAGCAGAAAAAGCGCCCCGAAGAAATGCTCGACGGCAAAGACAACGGGAGCCAGAAGCGTACGGGTGACGCCCCTAAGAAGCTCAGAGCGCGCGATCAGGTCCGCGATCGGAGGGCTCACCCGGTAGTAGAGCGCGACGAAGAGACGGCCGGGCCGGTTGGTCAGCAGGTAGTCGTCCCGGAAGGCGCGCAATAGCGCCACCTTGGGGTGCAGATAGCTGCCGTAGGCGGCGGTGGCGATGAAGCAGCCGCCTCCCTTGCTGCCGCTTGAGCCGGGGACGACGGCGCTGGCTGCGGGCGCGGCGGCGCTGTTGCAGATGACCAGTTGCACCTCTGAAGTGTCGACTGCATTGAACCCGGGGACGCTGATGGTCCCCGAAGCCCTATCGTAGGAGTACTCAAGGACGGAGCCGTTGCTCCCTTTCTTGAGGGCGATGATCGTTGTCCCCGTCGGTACATTGGCCAGTGTCAGGGTCAGCTCTGCCGGAGCGGATGCACTCGGCAGGAACTTATAATAGGCAAACGCGTAGCTGGGAAGTGTGGCGATCACCATGTTTATGCCGGACACGTCGGCCGGATAACTGTCATAGATCGCCTGTTGAGTTATTGCAATCCGGTCGATGTCGGCCGTATGACTTGCCCAGTTCTGCAGATAGAGCTTCTTGGCAAAGCCGGGAAATTCGGCGGACATTGAGCCGCCGCTTTCCTTGATGACGGCATCGATCACCGGAAGCATCGGGATGTCGCTGCCGTCACCAGGTGCGGCCATGCTCCCGAGACGGACCCAGATGTCCCTGATCAGATCCGGGGTGTGGCGTTCGGCAAGGTACCGGTTGAAGATCCAGCGGCCGTATTGGGAATTGCCGCCGTTCGGTGCATTGATCGAGAGCGTGCTAGCCAGGTCCAGGTAGCTCGGCAGGTAGCTGTACAGTTGGTTTACCGAATCATAGACCTCGTCCTCGATCCAGGTCGCTGCCATCTCGGCGTACCAGTAGTCGAAATAATAGTTGTAGCCGAACTGGATGCCGTGGTTGAACTCGTGGGCGGCGGTTACCTGGAGGCTCTGTTCGGGAGGGTAGAAGCCACCGCTGAGGGGCCGTTCATACATATCATCGGTGAAGGACTTGTCTATTTCTATGTAGCTTACCACTGAGGTAACCGGCAAGGGAGGGTTAGTATAACCATAATCATCCATGGTAAATCCATAGGCGTACAGCCCTCTGAGGTCCTTGAGATATACGTCGTACCTTGAGACCGGCGGTGGCCGAAACCCCATCCTTCCTACTTCCTCAGCGTAGACGTGATCAAATACGGCGCCAACCGTCTCCACCCAATCCGGCACGCTGTTGCCATCGGCATCGGTCGGGTCCGGAGCTTCCGTGCCCAAGGCAGCGTAGTCGGTCGCGTAATGGATGGTGAAATGCCCGCCGGGAGAAGGGAACAAGGCCTCGCCGACCAGGGCTGGTCGTGACACCTGCTTGGCAAGGACCTTCCGGGTTGCCGGTTCCAACTGTTTCCAGTCGCGCTTCAGGCTGCGGTAGATCGGGGTGAGGCACCGGTCCGCCTGGAGCGCCACCGCCCCGCCCTCCTGAACCGCAGCGATGGATAGCTGAGCCGCCTTCGCCTTGGGGGCCAGTCGCGACAGGTAGTAGTCATCCAGGCTCCCGGCGGAAACCAGGGCGGGTATCAGGAGCACGAACAAGGCAATGCAGCGCAGCGCAACCTTTATCACTAATCCACCATCCTTTTGCCGCCCCTGATCGAGACGAGGGCGCTTTTTCCTTTCTCGATGGTTACCCGTTTCGAGATACCGAACAGACTTAGCTGATAACTTCCGGCAGGAAGCGCCAGTATGAGGTATCCGTTGGCATCCGCCCTCGCGGCGAGGGCCAAGGAAGCACTGCTGACAACCACGGCAACGGCTGGCATAGGCGCGTAGCCGGCATGGCTC
>DATCHY010000002.1:0-8101 GCA_036508065.1 Geomonas sp.
CGTGGACATCGCCATCCCTTCCAACGCCACGGACGCACAGAAGGAAGCGGCGGCCCAGACCCTGCAGCAGGCGTGGTCCGGACTGGCCGAGAAGGTTATCGAAGAATTCGTCATCAACGGCTACAAACCCGAGGACGTGATGCTGCAACCGGGCTATCGCATGCAGTACATGGGGCAGTTAAACGATCTGGAAATCAATTCCCCCATTACCAGCGCGCAAACCGCAGCGGATTGGGAAAAGCTGGTGGTGGCCTTCGACGAGACCTACGCCCGTGTCTACGCCAGTTCCGCCCGTTCACCCGAACTTGGCTTCGGCGTAACGGGCGCTATTCTGCGCGGTGTTGTCACGACCCAAAAGCCGACGCTGCCGGAAGAGGAGATGGGAGGCCCGATCCCGCCGGCGGAAGCCCATATAGGAAAGCGTCCTTTCTTCCGCCATAACAGCTGGTTGAAGGCCGACGTCTATCAGATGGAGAAGCTCAAGGCGGGAAATCGCATCGTCGGGCCGGCCATCATCGAATCGTCAATGACAACCTTTGTGGTGCCGGACGGATTTGAAACATACCTGGATGCTCACAGCTTGTTCCATCTCAAGGAAGTTCCCAAAATAGCGGCAGTAAAATAGCCTGCCGAATCGTTGCACTGGCCATCATAGGGTTCCTGGTGACAACTTTTGGTAGTACGTGAGGCTCTTGAAAAGTATCTGGATGCTTACCGGATGTTATCCATCAATAATGACAAGAACACATCGGAGGAAGTGCGATGACAAACGAGATAGCAAAAGTAAAAGTAGTATCTGTGCCCGAGTCGGCGCTGAAACTGTTTCTAGGTTCCATGACCGACAATGGAGAAAAGAGCGAATATAAGAGTCTGCTTTCCAGCGGTCAGACCCTTAAGGAGCATCGCGACGGCGTGTTGCTGCGAACCAAGGAAACCGGCAAATACAACGGGATCGCGACGCTGGACCTGAAGGAAAACGATCCCATCCGCTACGAAAAATTGTTTTCCAAACTCCGGGGCGGGCTGGTCCATTCGCGCGAGACCGCGAAAAAGATCGCCGCGTCGCCGATCGTGGAGCAGGAGGGAGAGCTTTGCTTCACCCTCTACAATGCGGCGGGCGACTGTGTCCTGACCTCGACAGGCATCATCATCCATGTGGGCACAATGGGCGCCGCGATCAAGTACATGATCGAAAACAATTGGGAAGACAACCCGGGAATCAATCCCGGCGACATGTTCACGAACAACGACTGCTCCATCGGCAACGTGCATCCTTGCGATATTGCGACCATCGTGCCGATTTTCTGGAAAGAGGAGCTGGTCGGCTGGGTCGGCGGGGTGACCCACGTCATCGACACCGGCTCGGTCTCCCCGGGCTCCATGTCCACCGGACAGGCGACACGTTTTGGCGACGGCTACCAGGTGACTTGCCGCAAGACCGGCATCAACGATGTGCCGCTGCGTGACTGGCTGCACGAAAGCCAGCGCTCGACGCGCACCCCCAAGTACTGGATTCTCGATGAGCGCACCCGCATCGCCGGCTGCCACATGATCCGTGCACTGGTCGAGGAGGTCATCGAGGCCGAGAGTCTGGAGGCGTATCAGAAGTTCGCCTATGAATGCATCGAGGACGGCCGGCGCGGACTCTTGAACCGCATCAAGGCCATGACCATCCCCGGGGTCTACCGCAAGGTCGCCTTCACCGATGTCCCGTACGCCCATCCGGACGTGGTCACCTCATCGCCCTTTGCCAAGCTCGATACCATCATGCATGCGCCGGCGGAAATTACCATCCGGCCGGAGGGGACCTGGAAACTGGATTTCGAGGGGGCGAGCCGCTGGGGCTGGCATTCCTACAATGCGAACCAGGTGGCGTTCACCAGCGGCATCTGGGTCATGCTGACCCAGACCCTGGTGCCGACCGAGCGGATCAACGATGGCGCCTACTACGCTACCGAATTCCGCCTGCCCAAGGGGACCTGGATGAATCCCGACGACCGGCGCACCGGGCACGCTTACGCCTGGCATTTCCTGGTTGCCGGCTGGAGTGCCCTGTGGCGCGGCATGAGCCAGGCCTATTTCAGCCGCGGCTATCTGGAGGAAGTGAACGCCGGCAACGGCAACACCTCCAACTGGCTGCAGGGTGGCGGGATCAACCAGGACGGTGACGTTCACGCCGTCAACAGCTTCGAGCCTGCCGCGACCGGCACCGGCGCCTGCGCCATCAAGGACGGCCTGAACCACGCCGCTGCGATCTGGAACCCTGAAGGAGACATGGGCGACATCGAGATTTGGGAGATGGCGGAACCGCTCCTTTACATGGGCCGCAACGTGAAGACAAATTCCGGCGGCTACGGGAAGTACCGCGGCGGCTGCGGCTTCGAGACGCTCCGGATGGTCTGGAAAGCAAGCGACTGGACCATGTTCTTCATGGGGAACGGCTACATGAACAGCGACTGGGGCTTCATGGGCGGCTACCCTTCCGCCACGGGTTACCGCTTTGAAGCCCACGGCACCGACCTCAAGGAACGGATCGCCCAGGGGTTGGCGCTCCCGCTCGGCGCGGACCGCGTCCCCGCCGACTGCGACTACGAGAGCAAAATCAGCGAAACTGCCACGGTGAAGCGCGACCAGCAGGCGATGACCACCGAAAGCCTGTTCGAGAATTACGACCTGTACCTGAACTACGTGCGCGGCGGCCCCGGCTTCGGCGACGCGCTCGACCGCGAAGCGATATCCGTCGAGAAGGACCTCAACACCCGGGCCGTGCTCCCCGAGTTCGCCGAAAAGGTCTACGGCGCCGTGATTTCCCTGGATGCCAAGGGACTCTGGCATGTCGACGCGGAAAAGACCAACACCCGCCGCGCCGAGATGCGCAAGGAGCGCATCGCCAGAAGCAAGCCTACGCGCGAGTGGATGAAGGGGGAGCGGGAAAAGATCCTCAAAAAGGATGCCTCCGTCCAGGTTCGCCACATGTTCGCAACCAGTTTCGGTCTCAGCGACAAGTTCCGCGATGATTTCAAGACGTTCTGGGACCTTCCCGCGGAATGGGAACTGCCGGAATCGGAATTGGGGGTGCCCACCCATGGCATGAAGAGCCGAATGGACCTGTCGCAACTGCCGGACGTGACGACCGTCGTGCTGGTCGAGGAATAGGCCGGGTCCCGCGGCACGAAACGATACTGAACTATCAAAGGAGAGATAACCATGGCTACCTACACACGTGAACAAGTCGGCAATATGGTCGAGGGCAAATTACCTTCGGAAGCGGTGCATCGCATGCTTTCGATGCCGAAGGACCCGGAGCGTTTCGAGATCTACCTGGATGTCCTGCAGGAGAAGGTACCCTGGAAGGACAAGATCATCCTCCCCCTGGGGCCCCATCTTTACATCGCGCAGTCACTTTCGGACAAGAAATGGGTCACCAAGTGCAGCTGCGGGCATGTGTTCGGCGATTACCGCGAAAACTGGAAGCTGAACGCCCTTCTCTACGTGCGCGACACCGAAGAGGCGATGAGCGAGGTCTATCCCAAGCTCATGGCGCCGGATACCAAGTGGCAGGTGTACCGTGAGTACTGCTGCCCGACCTGCGGCATCATGCAGGATATCGAGGCGCCGACGCCGTGGTATCCGGTGATTCACGACTTCGAACCCGATATCGATGCCTACTACAAAGAGTGGGTCCATCTCCCCTTGCCGGAAAGGGCCGACTAGTCTGATGGCGGCCGGGCGTCTTCGCCCGGCCGCTTATTCGAAGCCGTGCCTGGGAGCGCTGCAGACTCCGAGGACAGCATCTGGGAGCAAGGAGAGTGCGCATGAAAGTCCGGAATTCAATAGAGGCAGCCATTGATGGCATTCAAGATGGGGCGACCATCATGGTCGGCGGATTTGGACTCGTCGGCATCCCTGAGAAGCTGATCGAAGGGTTGCTCAAGAAAGGGACCAGGAATCTGACGATCATCTCCAATAACTGCGGCATTGATGACTATGCGCTGGGCACCCTTTTGGCGACCAGGCAGATACGGAAGATGGTCGCTTCATACGTGGGCGAAAACAGGGAGTTTGAACGGCAATTCCTGGCAGGGGAGCTGGAGTTGGAGTTTGTCCCGCAGGGGACACTCGCCGAGAAGATCCGGGCGGGAGGCGCGGGTATCCCGGCATTTTTCACGCCGGCCGGTGTGGGGACCGAGCTTACCAGGGACAAGGAAGTGCGCAGCTTTGGCGGCAAGGAGTACGTCCTCGAAAACGCGCTGCAGGCGGACTTCTCCTTCGTCAAGGCATGGAAGGGGGACAGGGCCGGCAACCTCGTATACAACAAGACCTCCTGCAACTTCAATCCGATGATGGCGGCAGCCGGCAAGGTGACCATCGCGGAGGTGGAGGAACTGCTGGAGGTGGGAGATCTTGACCCCAACTTCATCCACACTCCGGGGATTTACGTGCAGCGGGTCATCCAATGCTCCGGTTATGAGAAGCGCATCGAGCGGAGAACGGTTAGTGCCTCGGGAGGAAACGGACCATGTCTTTGACAAGAGAGCAGATTGCTCAACGCGCCGCACAGGAAATTGAAGTCGGCTTTTATGTGAACCTGGGTATCGGCATTCCTACGCTTGTGGCGAACTATATTCCCGGAGGCCAGCATGTGGTACTGCAGTCCGAAAACGGCCTGCTCGGGATCGGGCAGTATCCGACGGAAGCAGAAATAGATCCGGAACTTATCAACGCCGGGAAAGAGACGATAACGATGATCCCGGGTTCCAGCCTTTTCAGCAGTGCGGAGTCATTCGCCATGGTCCGCGGCGGCCACATAAATCTCTCCATACTGGGAGGCATGGAAGTGTCGGTGCGAGGGGATCTGGCCAACTGGGTGGTGCCGGGCAAGATGGTGAAAGGGCCCGGGGGCGCCATGGATCTGGTCCATGGGGCGCAACGGGTTGTGGTGATAATGGATCACTGCAGTAAGAACGGAGCTCCCAAGATAGTAAAAAACTGTTCCCTCCCGCTTACCGGCAAGGCGGTAGTAAACCGCATCATCACGGACATGGCTGTCATAGATGTCACCGAAAGCGGGTTGGAACTGAAGGAAGTCGCACCCGGATTGACGGTAGAAGGTGTGCTGCTGGCAACTGGGGCAGAATTGACAGTAGCTCCGGATTGGAAGTTTATCGAAGTGTAGAGCCGACCCCAGGGGGCGTCTCCCGGAGAGGGCAGGGCGGCCCATCCGGGAAGCCAGCTCCGGCCGCGCGTCTCTCGGGAAAAACATCATTCTTTATGACAAGAGAGGTAGCAAATGCGCAGCGTATCCGTCATAGGCATAGGCGAAACCAGGATAGGCAGATTCCCGGAAAGGTCATTGAGAGATTTGATTCTGGAGGCGGGTGGAAAGGCTATAGCGGACGCCGGGATAGGAAGAGATGGTGTCCAAGCTCTCTTCATGAGCAACTTTAACGCACAGTTCTTTACTGGCCAGGGGCACCTCGGGCCTCTGGCCTCCGAAGTCCTTGGCCTGGGGAGCATACCGGCGCTCCGTGTCGAAGGGGCTTGCGCCTCGGGAAGCCTTGCTTTCAGGCAGGCTTTGATCGCAGTGGCGTCAGGCATGTACGATGTTGTATTGGTCGGCGGCGTCGAGAAGATGACCCACCAGTCAACCGGGTCGGTAACCCAGGGGATTGGCGGCGCATCGGACATTGAACTTGAGGCCGGTCTGGGAGCAACATTTCCTTCCATCTTCGCCATGATCGCCAACAGGTATTTCCACGAGTACGGAAATGTCCGGGATGAGATGGCAATGTGCGCGGTGCAAAACCACGAGAACGCTCTCCTCAATCCTGATGCCCAGTTGCATAAAAAAATTACCGTGGAACAGGTCAAGAGCGGTTTGCCGATAGCAGATCCCTTGACGATATTCGATTGCTCTCTGGTTTCCGACGGAGCGGCATTTGTTGTGGTGGCTGCAACCGACGTGGCAAAAGAGGTTTCCCGGAAACCGATCATAGAGGTAATCGGCTCTGGACAGGCAGGCGACACCTTGACGTTAGCTTCCAAAAGAAGTCTGACGACATTTGACGTTACTGTGAATGCCGGCAAAAACGCGTATGCCATGGCAGGGATCAAGCCGGCGGATATAGATTTTGCTGAGGTGCACGACTGTTTCACCATCACGCAGATAATCAATACCGAGGATTTGGGGTTCTTTGGAAAAGGGAAGGGGGCGCTCGCGGTGCGGGAAGGAATGACCGCCGCAACAGGCAGAATACCTATCAATGTCAGTGGCGGGTTGAAGGCTAAGGGGCATCCGATTGGGGCAACAGGTCTGAGTCAAATTTTCGAAATAGTCACCCAACTGCGGGGGGAAGCCGGCGCCCGGCAGTTAAAGAAGGCGGACATCGGCTTGACTCACAACATAGGGGGCACTGCAGCCACCTGTGTTGTAAATATCTTCCGAAGGAGGTAGGGATATGAGCAGAGTTGGCACAGTATTCACCTATTCCGTCGTTTATAGCGGGACAGAGTTCTTTAAGGAAAAGACGCCATATGTGGTGGCCATAGTAGAAGAAAACAAGCGAAAAGCAATGGCCCGTATTGAAGGATATACCGAAAAGACTGTAATGAAAGTCGGCATGGAGGTAGAATTTCTAACTGAAGATGGGGATGGCAATTCCATCTACAGGTTCATATAGCGATGATCCCAGATATTGATGGCGTCGTATGACTGCCTTTAGAATGGAGCCGGCATGCTGAAAAAAATCAACCACATAGGTTTTGCAGTAAGCTCTCTGGATCAGGCGATGCCATTTTATCAGGACACCCTCGGCATGACCTTCAAGGGGGTTGAAGAGGTCGCAGGATACAAGGTGAAAGTCGCCTTTTTCCAGATTGGCGAGTCGAAGGTCGAACTCCTGGAGCCTACTTCCCAAGAGAGCTTCCTTGTTGAGTTTCTCGCGCAAAACGGGCAGGGGATCCATCATATAGCCTACGAGGTGGATGACCTTGAGGCGGCCATCAAAAAGCTCGAAGCTGAGGGAACGAGAATGATCGACAGAATCCCCCGTCAGGGAGCCCATGGCGCGAGGGTCGCCTTTATCCATCCTGAGAGCAGCCAGGGGATATTGACCGAGCTCTGTCAGGTCCGGCATCTGCCTTAATCTGTCAAATGACTATCAGGGTAACGCAAAATTTACAGACGCGCCCCTTCGGGTTTACCCCTTGGTTCGTTTCGTCATGCACCTTGAGAATTACCTTCCCCCTGCTTGCAGAAAAAAACCGGGAAAAATCTTGCAGCTGAGAACGTTTGCCGTGCTCAACTGGGCCATAGCCAGGGCAGTAGAAGGAGAATGGTGAACTCATCTTGCGCGAGACCGGGTTTCCTGTTAATGTAACACTGATTTATTTTGGGGAATGCCGTAGGAGGGGGAGTATCGGCTGTCGAGGAGGACGGCGGTGCCGGTGATGGCCGTGGCTTCTCGGTAACCTGCAGGTGCATTCCCCCTGCATTAAACGGGCAGATAAAGGAGGGACACCTTGAAAGAGACGGATCACAGGATCGTGGTAGTGTCGGATGAGAGGAGGCACTTTGTGCTGGCCCCCCTGATCGGCGTCTACCTCCTTTGCATGCTCATTACTCTCTCCCAACTTGGCGAGCCGTTTCCCTTTATGGGGAAACTATACTCAGGGGATGCCAGCGAATCCTTAATCTTTGCCGACAGCGTCATCTCTTTGTACCTCATTGTCGGAATCCTGAAGCGGCAACAACTCACCCTCTGGCTGCTCATCGCCTACAATTTAGTCGTCAGCTTCAATGGGATCGCCAACCTCTTTCTGCTCCCTGTTCAGCAGATCACCACAGTTTCGGGGACCATCGTCCCCGACTACCACTACCGCCTCAATGCTTTCTGGGTATTCGTTATGTTCCTGCTGCTGAACCTGTTCCTGTATCTCAACCGTCGCCACTTCGACAATAAATCCATTTACCTGTGGTAGCCGACCGGTTACTCTGCCCCTCAAAAACCGACCGTCGATCGCCAGCCCCGACAGTACTCGCTCGCTCCGAACGCGCACAAAGAAGAAGGGCCCTGCTGGTTGCATGGCCCTTCAGACTTTT
>DATCHY010000003.1:0-5273 GCA_036508065.1 Geomonas sp.
GGTGGACAGGATCGCCCCGGGCTTCAGGTTCGGGACGATCTTCTCGGTGAAGAGCTGCTTCTTGATCGCCATGTTCTCGATGACGACTTCCACCACCCAGTCGCAGTCGCGCAGCTTCGGCATGTGGTCTTCGAAATTGCCGACCTCGATGCAGGCCGCATGGGACGCGAGAAAGAACGGGGCCGGCTTCATCTTCTTGAGCCCGTCCAGGCCGGCAGCGGCAATGCGGTTACGCACCGCGGGATCGGTGAGGGTGAGGCCTGCCGCCTTCTCGGCGTCGTTTGGCTCCCTCGGCACGATATCCAGCAGCAGTACCTGGATGCCCGCATTGGCAAGGTGGGCGGCGATTGTGGCCCCCATCACCCCAGCCCCCAGAACAGCCACTTTGTTTATCTGATTCATTGTGTTCCTCCTGTCTGTAATGACTAAAAGAGTTTCTTCAATTGGCGTGGTCGGAGTAGAGATCCTCTATCTTCTCTTTGTACTTTTCGTAAATGACTTTGCGCCGCAGCTTCAGGGTTGCGGTCAGCTCGCCGTTGTCGACGGAGAAATCACGCGGCAGCACGACGAATTTCTTGATGCTCTCGTACTGCGCCAGCCTCGTGTTGATCTCTGCGACCCGCAGTTCAAAGAGTTTATGCACCGCCTTGTGTATAGCCAGGTCATCCAGGTCGACGTAGTCGATATGCTTGAGCCTGGCGAATTCCAGCAGCCTCTCGATATTGGGGACGATCAGGGCCACGAGATACGGCTTCCGGTCGCCGTGGACAAAGGCCGAGGAGATGTACTTGTCCATCTTGAACTCGTTCTCTATCGGCTGCGGCGCGATGTTCTTGCCTCCCGCGGTGATGATGAGCTCCTTCTTGCGGTCCGTTATATAGACGAAACCGTCATCGAGATGCCCGATGTCCCCCGTTTTGAACCAGCCGTCCTGGATTGCCTCGGCCGTCGCCGCCTCATCCTGGTAGTAGCCGAGCATCACCTGGGGCCCTTTCACCAGGATCTCCCCGTCGGCGGCGATCTTGATCTCCGTCTGCTCCAGCGCCACGCCGACCGAGCCGAACCGGATATTGGCGAAGCTGTTGAAGGAAACCGCCGGGCTTGTTTCGGTGAGGCCGTACCCCTCGAAGATCGGGAGGCCGATTACCCAGAAAAATTCATTAATGGTCTTGTCCAGCGGGGCCCCGCCGCAGCAGCACAGCTTCATCCTGCCGCCGAAGCGCGCCCGGACCTTTCTGAAGACCAGACGGTCGGCAATGGCGTACTTGAAGGCGAGCAGGGCGGAGGGCTGTTTCTGGATGTACTTCGCCTCGACGAATTTCTTTCCGGTCTCGACACTCCAGTGGAAAAGCGTCCTTTTGATGAGCGGCATCTGGTGGGCGTTTTCATAAATGCGGTGATAGATCTTCTCGAACAGCCTCGGCACGCTCACCATGACCGTCGGATTCACCTCCATCATGTTTTCGGGGATCTTTTCGATGCTGTCGGCGAAAACCAGCAACGCGCCGTTTCTGATCGCCATGTAGTAGCCGGCGGAGCGCTCCAGGACGTGGCTCAGGGGGAGGAAGCTCAGCAGCACATCATTGTCATGGACCGCGCCGCTTTGCTCCGTCAGGAAGCGGTTGTTGGTGAGGATGTTGTTGTGGGAAAGCATGACCCCCTTCGGCACCCCGGTGGTCCCCGAGGTATAGATCAGCGTCAGGATGTCCCCGGGGTCTATTCTGTCGATGTCCTCCTCTATCTCCTTTTGTTCTGCCTCGGAAATGGGATGGTCGATCTCCGAGAGCTGGTAGAAGGTGCAGACCGGCAGCGCGCTGTCGCCCAGAAACCGCTCAAAGGAAACCACCAGCTCCACCCCGGGGATCGACTCTCTCACCTTCAAAAGCTTGGCATACTGGAACTTGCCGGAGACAAAGACGATCTTCGCACCAGAATGGTTCAGCATGTATTCGATCTGCTCCGGCGTGTTGGTCGGATAGATCGGGACGGTGACGGCGCCGGCCGACAGGATCCCCATGTCGGCAATGACCCAGCCGGCCCGGTTCTCCGACAGGATGGCAACCCTGTCGCCGGGCTTGACGTTCATCTTTTTCAGGCCGCGGGCGGCCATGAGCGCCCTCTGGTAAAATTCCCCGTAGCTCAGGGTGACGAATCTCCCCTGCTTTCTGTACTTCAAAGCCAGATGCCCCTGGAACCTCGAAGCGTTTTGGCGAAGCATGTCGGGAATCGACTTGAATGAAATTTCCATCACGAGTCACCACCTGTTCGAATTTGATTGTGTCGAACGATACTCAACCTTGACGCTCATGTCAAGTATAATTATATTTTATTTCCGGCAAAAATGTCACCACAAGCGCGCTCGGAGAGACTGAATCGCCAGGGGGTACTTCCCGGGACCATGCGGCTTTCGGCACAGTTTGCTGTGCCGGACCTTCCCGCACCGAATCCCTCCCGTCAGCAGGAGCGGGCCTTTGCCCCTCAGGGAATTCGCATCAATGACAACTCAACAAGCCACCGGTATAACTGCATATATCCGACGGCAATGTCGCCAGCGACGACCCGGGCACTGCAACCGCGATGTAATTTTGCGGCGACTGAAAAATATTTCAGCTATCGTATTTTTTGTACTTGACACGGACGTCAATGTGCCTTAAACCTATTCAAAATATCGTTCTACTAAATCATACACTAGGATAGCCAGCAAAACAACGACTCCTCGCCTGCAGCAGATCCGGACCGGGCAGAGTAACTCCGGCGCATTTCGCCCTCCCTGCCGCTCCGGGGAGGCGACTGAATAGATGACGGAGGGCCGCAAGCCGGGCGGGCGACGGTACGAAATAGCGGCCACAGCGACAGTCAGCCGATGTCGCTGCCGATGAAGTGAAGGTTCTTGAGATCGACAGAAAGCCTTGCCTCAAGGTCAATCCCGAGTCGATCTGGATATAGCTAAGGTTGTCACTGAATGCCGGACAACGAAAGGAGACAACAATGAGAAGAGAACTGGTATGTTCCGCCGTAAGCGCCGCGATACTGGCAACGGCATCCCTGTCCCTTGGTGCAGGACTCAAGATCAACGAGCAGGGGGCCAAGGCGATGGGGATGGCGAATGCCTTTACCGCCCAGGCCGACGATCCGACCGCCCTCTACTACAACCCGGCCGGCATCGCCTTCCTCAAGGGAGCCCAGATCAACCTCGGTTCAGTTGTCATTGCCGTTCCCCAGACCGAGTTCGAAGGCACAACCGGACTCTCCGGCTCCACCGTCGTCAGCGAGATGGCAAAAAAAGATCTCTTCATCGCCCCCAACCTTTACGCCACCTACACCATGGAAGCGCTCCCCCTCACCTTTGGCCTGGGAATAAACTCCATTTACCCTCTGGCAAAAAGCTGGGACGACAGCAGCACCTTCCGCAATCAGATTCAGAACATATCGGTGAAACCGATCAACTTTCAGCCGACAGTCGCCTATCTTTTCCAGGATTACAACCTTGCGGTGGCTGCCGGTTTAGACGTTACCCATGCCATAGTCTCGCTGTCGAAATCGGCCTTTGTTCCGGACCCCAATACCCCGAACTCGCCTGCCGAGCTCGGCATAATGGGGCTGGACGGCACCGCCAACGACTTCGGCTACAACCTTGGCCTCAAATGGAAGCCGCTCAAGGAACTCTCCTTCGGCGTCGCCTACCGCTCCGAGATCACCCTGCATGTGGACGGCGACGCCAACTTCCTGGCCACAACACAGGCGGGCGCCGCAGCCATCCAGCAGTCGGCGAACTTCACCTCCTACAACTCCCGGATTCGCGGCACCTCGACCGTTTCCACCAAAATCACCCTCCCGGACAGCCTGGCGCTCGGTGTCGCCTGGCAGCCAAACGACAAGCTGACCGTGGAGTTCGACGCCGAGCGGACCGGCTGGAGTTCTTTGAAGCAGCTGGAGTTCAACTTCGACAACACCCAATTCAACAGCTTCAACAACAAGCCGGAAGCCAAAAACTGGAAGGACGTCTGGTGCTACAAGGTCGGCACCCAGTATGCCTACAACAAGAACCTGGATCTGCGGGCAGGATATGCCTACGACACCAACCCGATCCCGGACTCGACGCTCGGACCGATGCTGCCGGATGCGGACCGTCACAACGTTTCCATTGGCATGGGGGTCCACAATGACTATGCCTCACTGGACATGGCCTACATGTGGGTCCATTGGCAGGACCGCACGGCCAATAACCAGAACAACGCGACTCTGACCGGGGAAAACGGGACGTTCAAAAGCGAGGCCCACCTCTTTGGCGCCAATGTGACTATTAAATTCTAGTCTGAGACTGGTCCCTGAAGACTCCAACCAATATCTGCGAGGGCAATGACATGAATCCAACCAACATAAGATGTCTCTTCTATCTAACGTTCCTGCTGGTTGTCGGCTGCGGCGAATCCCACGAGCAAACCGGCTCCACCAGCACCAATGCGGCACTGTTCGACCCGGCCCACAGCGTCATTCCGCTCCCCAATATCCTGGCGACGGCGACGGCCAGGAACCCCCTTACCAATGTCGACCCCGTCATGTTCGGCTACACGGGTGCCCGGCGGCCCGACACCCCGATGACGCCGCCCGAGGCCCTGTCGTACGTCAACCTGAAAGAAGTCGGTAACACCCACGCCGTCGCGGGCCTCAATGCTCCCATCTACCTCCGCTTTGCGAGCGCGCTCGACCCGGCTTCGGTTTCCGCTGCCACCGTCAAGGTCTTCCAGATCACCGGCGACAGCGCCGCCTCTGCGGCTACGGAAAACGCTCCCTTGACCTTCACCGACGTCTCGGGGATGTTCAGCTACAACTACACGGCCGGCGGGACCGACCTCTTCTTGTTCCCGAACTTCCCCCTGCTCCCCGGCACGCGCTACGTATACGTGGTGACCGGAGGCGTGAAGGATGCGGCCACCGGCAAGCCGGTCTGCAGCTCGACCTATTTCGATGTCCTCAAGTCGCAGATCCCCCTTTTGGCGCCGTTTGCGCCTCTTGAACCGATCCGCGCCAACAGGATGAGCGGCACCAACGTGCTCCTCTCCGGTTACGCGAAAGTCATGGACGACCTGATCGCCAAGTCCGCCGTCACCGGGATCACCAACCGCTCCGACATAGCGCTCCTGGGACGCTTCATCACTACGGGCGCCGGGTTCGTGGCAAAGGACGCCACCAATTCCGCGACGCTCATCCCCGTGGAAAGCGCACTGCGCGCCCTATCCGCAGGAACGAACCTTCCCGGAGGCCTGCCCGGC
>DATCHY010000004.1:0-6364 GCA_036508065.1 Geomonas sp.
CCCTACAGAACCTTGTAGCTTGCCGCAGCATGGCCCGCAGCCCCCCTTTTTTACGAAGGGGGGCGTTTTAGTTTTTGGGGGCTGGCAGAACCATCGGCTCCGGATGCCGGCGCCAGAACCTTTCGGAAAACCCGCCGACCGCTGACCTACGGATTCGGCCCGCCAGCGGCCTGCGACGCGGCTGGCTCACCGTCATCCTTTTTCTTCTGCCAGCGCCCGAGCGCCACCGACTCGATGGCTGCGGCAAGGCCGAAGGTGAAGACGCTTGCCACCAGGGGGACGCCGTGGGCGCCCAGCAGGTCGTAGAGAAAGACCTTCACCGCACCGACCACGGTCACCAGTATGGCGACGTTGCGCACCTCCTTGTTGCTCCTGAAGTAGGCAAAGAGCATGATCCCGGCGGCGCAAGCGTTGATCAGGATCGACTGTCCGCAGCCGAAGGCGTTGGCTACCTCGGCGGGCGGGGCGTACAGCGTCAGGGTCTGCAGGATCACGATCCGCGCCATGAAGAAGCCGCTGGCAAGGGAGCAGAGCAGCATGGCCACGGCGCTCCTGTCGCCGGAATCGAAGCGGCTGAACACCGAGGGGGAGGGGGGCGGCCACTCCCGGCACCACTGGTACTGGTACAGGGTGATGACGGTCAGAAGCCCCGCGGGGAGCGAGTTCACGATGTCGGTTGCCGCGACCTTGTCCATCTGGAGGGCCGCCGCCAGGGCGAGCGTCGCGTAGAGCTGCACCAGGTACGCGGTGGCGCGGATGCCGCCGTTTTGCCAGGTCCTCGACATGATCACCATGAAGAACGCTATGACGGAGAGGGCGGGCAGCGAGAACACGAAGTTTTTCAGGGCAAAGGGGAGGGCCGCTGCGGCGAGCGCCGCGCCGGCAAAGGCGAAGGAGGTGGTCCCCGGGGCGCCGCCCGGCTTGCGGCCGGCGAGCCAGAAGGTCACCCCGAGGTGGCCGGCCGCAAGCGCGGCGCCGATCAGGCCGAGCAACTGGAGGCTGCCACCCGAGGCATTGACCTGGTAGCCTGCCGCACTGAAGGCCCAGAGCGCGTTCAGGGTCGGCAGGGCGAAGTTGAAGCGGGAGATCTTCTCCCCGGCTCCCCTGACGATGCCGGTGAAGGCGAGCGTCAGGTAGAGGAGGGCGAAAAGGGCGAGCGCCGGCAGGAACCAGACGCTTGCCAGCTCCGGGGGAGGCTGCTCGTGGCGCAGCAGGACCATGCCGAGCCTCACCCCCCAAAGCTGCAGCATCGCCATGGTCACCACCAGGACCAGCCAGCGCAGCCAGGAGCAGCTTTTGAGCTGTGCCGCGAAGTAGCCGAGGATGTTGGCGGCGAAGAGGACCAGCGCCAGGTAGGGAAAAAAGGGGTGCGGGTAATCGATGGCGGCTCCGGCCAGGCACATGCCGAGCGTCCCGAGCGAGATGGGAAGGAAGCGCTGGTACCGGTAGCTGACCCACGCCATGCCGACTCCGGTCGCGATCAAGGTCAGGTAGGCTGGAACCAGCGGCAGCGAGGCGAAGCGGCTATGGGTCTCAACCACGATGACGCTCATGAGTACCGCACCGGAGGCGGCGAAGATCGGGGCGAGCGGGCTTTTCTTCTGGTAGCGGTAGGCTCCGGTCAGCATGAGCGCCGCGGCGTAGCCCATGCCGAGCATGGACCCGGCCAGGGTATTGATCAGGTTGTTGTCCGTGACGGTGCGCAGAATCAGCGCCACGACCAGCAGGAAACAGAGGGTGGAGAGCCGGGTCAGCAGGTGAGCCTTCCCAGCCCAGTCGAGGATCTCCTCTGAGACGTCCTCCGGCGCCTCGGTCGCGAAGCTGACCCAGGCCGGCTCCCTTCGGCCGGCTTCGGTGGGGGGTGCTTTGGGCGTGCCGGCGGTTTCCGGCGCCGCGGGCTGCCGCCCCGGGGCCGTCAGCAGCTCTTCGAGCTGCGCCACCCGCGCGGAGAGCGACCGCATCTCGCTTCCCAGCTGTTCGATCCGGGCGTCCTGCTCCTCTTTCTCATTGGTCACGCATCCCTCCGGTTCCGGAAGCTCGCCCCCTCCGGAAGGGGTAGCAGGCGGGGGGAGGCGACCGGCCTCCCCCTGTGGCGTCGATATCTTTGGATACCGGTAAAGGGTATCCCTGCACAAAACCGCTTCTGCAGGGGCACCAGTTGCGGGTGCCCGGCTGCGCTTCCCCGGCAAAGGGGGCCCGATTTAAATCAGCCCGGTCAGTGGGTGTCCTTGAAGACGGGCATCACCTTGTTGATTATCCAGAACAGGACAAACGGCACGATGGCGACGGTCAGGGCGCCGAAGAGCCCCTCCTTGAAGTTCTCCATGCTGTCGGGCCAGATCGGAAGCGTGTAATGCATGAACCCCGAGAGCGAGGAGGAGAATGCCTGGCCCCCGATGACCACGTTCCAGCGCATCATGAAGACCCCCAGCAGCACGAAGGAGGTGCCGAGCATGGCGCGCCTGATGGTGAGGCCCGGCGTCAGGAAGATGATGAAGGGGAGCAGGTTCCCCATGCCGTACTGGATCACGAAGATGTTGACGAAATCCTTCTCGTAGATGACGCTCCTCAGGATGTCCCACGATTTCATCGCCGTGTAGCCGCGGAAGATCAGGTCGAGCAGTTCCAGGGTGATGGCCGCCACCAGGAACATGACAAGGTATTTGGCGGTCATGGTCACCACCTGCAGTTCCGCGCTTTTCAGCTCCTCCGGTGAGGGGAGTTCCGGGTACAGGTGCTTTTTCCTGGCGGCGAGAAATTTCCGGATCTCCATGGTGATGATGTAGGTCAGCATGCACAGGGCGATCCCCGAGACGACCGCCGAGCAGATGAAGATGACCGGCATGAGCGGGGTCATCCAGAGCGCATTGGCCTTGACCGAGCCGAAGATGAACCCCGCGTAACCGTGCAGGAAGCAGGCTACCGGGATGCCGCAGGCCGCCAGCTTCTTCACTGCCCGTTCGTCCGCCTCCAGGGCTGCATCGCTTAGGTCCATGGCGCCCAGCGTGAGTGCCGAGAAGAGCAGGTGAGCCAGATGCTCCCCGAGGTTGCGGTTCTCGATGGCCCGCAGCTTGAGGGCCTCCTCCACGAAGTGCTTGCGGTAGACGAACCAGAGCTCCGAGGCGACGATCATGCCGTAGGTGGAGAAGACGATGCCGAAGGCCGCGATTGCCGAGGTGAAGTGCGGGGTCATCATCACCTCGATGCCGCGCTGGGGCTGCTGCAGGTGGAGCATGAGCGGCAGCATGGCGACCGGCAGCAGCGCGAAGGAGAAGACCAGCGAGAAACGGGCGATCCCCTTCAGCTCCTTCACGCCGAAGACGTGGTACAGGGAGGAGAGGACGAAGGCGCCGGCCACGAGGCCGGTCATGAACGGGTACATGACGATCTGGATGGTCCAGTAGATGTACTCGTTGGGGTAGGTGAAGAACTCTTTCAGGGTCCAGGCTTCTCCGTGCACCATGGCTATTTCACCTCCTTGGTGAGCCCCAGGTAGAAGACCTGCGGCGTGGTGCCGTACTCTTCCTTCAGGACGTTGACGCGCTCGGTCATGATGACCTTGGTCACCGGGTCGTTGGGGTCCCTGATGTTGCCGACGCGCCGGGCGCCGAAGGCGCAGGCGTCGACGCAGGCGGTCTGCATCCCCTTGCTGATCCGGTGGTAGCAGAAGTTGCACTTCTCGGCGACATGGTAGACCGGGTGGAAGAAGCGCACCCCGTAGGGGCATCCCATGATGCAGTAGCCGCAGCCGATGCACCAGCTGCGGTCCACCAGCACCACGCCGTCGGCGGTCTGGTAGGTGGCGCCGACCGGGCAGACCTGGACGCAGGGCGGGTTGTCGCACTGGTTGCACAGCTTCGGCACGAAGAAGGCCTTGTCTATATCGTCGTTCTTGATCTCCTCGAACTTCCCCTCGCCGATGTCGATCTTGGTGGTCTCGAAGCCGTCGCGCGCCCCCTTGGGGGAGTCGATGTGGGTCTTGCCGTCCCTGGTGACGATGTAGCGCTCCACCCAGGTCCGGGTCACGTTGGCGTCGTAGGGGACCTCGTTCTCGATCTTGCACGCCTTGACGCAGAAGCCGCAGCCGACGCACTTGTTGGTGTCGACCAGGAAGACCCAGCGGGTCTTCTTGCCGTCGGCCTTCTCGGCGAGCAGGCGCTTGGGGTCGAACAGTTCCAGCGCCGCCAGCGGGATCGCCAGGCCGCCGGCCATAAGCAGCGATTTCTTGCAGAAATTTCTACGCGATATCATGTGCGTCCCTCCTTTCTCGGGTCGTGCGGCCAGTGGCAGGTGACGCACTCAAGCTCCGGATGATGGGTCTTCGGGTCGATGCCCCGGATCTTGCCCCGGCCGCTGGTCCGGTACTCCAGGCGGAAGTGGCACCTGGCGCAGAGTTCCCGGTTGCGGTCGATGGTGAGCGACTTCGGGTCGTCCGGATGCCCCAGCGCCGGTCCGTGGCAGTTCTCGCAGTTGATGGCGGCGTGGGGCGACTTCTTGATCTCATCGTACTTGTCCCGGTGGCAGTTCTTGCAGTACTCTGCGGTGCGGTACTTGACCGACACCTGCTTCCACTGCTCCTCGTTGCTCGGGCGGTGCCAGCCGTACATGTAGCCCCGGCTGCCGACGCCGAAGTCCGCCGGCACCATGATCTTCCTCGCCACCAGGACCGCGGCGATGACGAGCAGCACGACGTAGAGCGGTCGCCAAACATGACTCTTCACAGGATCATCCTCCTTTGCCCCGCTTGCCGCGCAGGCACCTCTAAAAGCAGACGGACGGCCATCGCGTTTGCCAAAATATAACAGCGTTTAAAATCTACCATAAGCCGTGCGTTTTGCAATAGCAAATGATGGTAATCGCTATATTTTTTGTCGGATTAATGTTTTATTGTGTGTGGAATTATATTAATTTACTTTGTTTTGACAAATGCGTTTACGGATAGTAAAGTTATCCGGTTTTGGCCCTACCATATACAGTTTTGCAAGGAGAACACATGGCACTAAGAAAGTATGCCGGCTACAGCTGGAACCTGATCAGCCTGGTCGGCATGATCCTGGCGGTGACGGCCGCAGGCCTCATCATAGGTTTCCTCTCCTACGAGGGGATCACCGGAGTGGAAAAGCCGTACCTCGGCTTGATGACCTATTTCCTGTTCCCCGGGATGCTCATCTTCGGCCTCATCCTGGTGCCGGTTGGCGCTTTCCTGGTGAGGCAGAAAAGGCGCGCCCATGCCGGCGAGGACATCCCGGCCTTTCCGCGGCTTGACTTCAACGACCCGTCCAAGCGGCACCTGTTCATCTTCTTCGTGATCGCCAGCATCGGCTTCGTGCTGATCGTGTCGGTCGCCTCGCTGAAGGGGTTCGAGTTCACCGAATCGACCACCTTCTGCGGCGAGCTCTGCCACGTGGTCATGGAGCCGGAACACGTGGCCTGGAGCAACTCCCCCCACGCCAAGGTGAAATGCGTCGAGTGCCACGTAGGCCCCGGCGCCGCCTGGTACGTGAAGGCGAAGCTCTCCGGTATGAGGCAGCTTTACGCGGTGCTGTTCCACACCTATCCCGAGACCATCGAGACCCCGATCGACAACCTGCGCCCCGCCCGCGACACCTGCGAGCATTGCCACTGGCCGGAGAAGTTCTACGCCGGGAGGCAGAAGGTATTTTACCACTACGCTCCTAATGAAACAAACTCGCCCCGCGAGATCAACATGCTGATCAACATCGGCGGCACCCCGAAGAGCGCGCATGCCAAGGGGATCCACTGGCACATCGGCAGCAAGGTGAGCTACATCGCCACCGACAAGAAGCGGATCAACATCCCCTACATCAAGGTGGAGGGGAAGGACGGCAAGATCACCGAGTTCGTCGATACCGAGAAGCCGCTCACCAAGGCCGAGATCGCCAAGGGCAAGCAGCGCGAGATGGACTGCACCGATTGCCACAACCGCCCGACCCACATCTACCGTGCGCCGGGGGTCGAAATGGACGAGAACTTCGTCTCCGGGCATATCGACCCGTCCCTGCCGTACATGAAGAAGGTTGCGGTGGAAATCCTCACCAGGCCGTACAAGACCAAGGAAGAGGCCATTGCCACCATCGCCAAGGAGCTCCCGGCGTACTACGCCAAGAACTACCCGGCGGTCGCCACGAGCAAGCAGAAGGAGATCGCCAAGGCGGTCGTCGAGGTGCAGGGCATCTACAACAGAAACTTCTTCCCGGCGATGAAGGTCTCCTGGAACACCTACCCGAACTACATCGGCCACTTCTACACGCCGGGCTGTTTCCGCTGCCACGACGGCAAGCACAAGTCCGCCGAAGGGAAGATCATCTCCAAGGACTGCGACATGTGCCACACGGTGCTGAGC
>DATCHY010000005.1:0-2412 GCA_036508065.1 Geomonas sp.
GGCGCCGACTCCATCGCGACGGCGACCGAAGAGATCGCGGCGGGGAACCTGGACCTCTCCCAGCGGACCGAGGAGCAGGCAAGCGCACTGGAGGAGACCGCTTCCAGCATGGAGGAGCTCACCTCCACCGTGAAGCAGAACGCGGACAACGCGCAAGCCGCGAACCAGCTCGCCATCGACGCGAGCGGGGTCGCCGTGAAGGGGGGCGAGGTGATCAACCGCGTGGTGCTCACCATGGAGTCGATCAGGGGCAGTTCCAAGAAGATATCCGACATCATCGGCGTCATCGACGGCATCGCCTTCCAGACCAACATCCTGGCGCTGAACGCGGCTGTGGAGGCGGCACGCGCCGGCGAGCAGGGGCGAGGGTTCGCGGTGGTGGCGGCGGAGGTGAGGAGCCTGGCGCAGAGAAGTGCGGCGGCGGCCAAGGAGATCAAGACGCTCATCGAGGACTCGGTCGGCAAAGTGCAGGACGGCAGCCGCCTGGTCGAGGAGGCAGGCCGCACCACCCAGGAGATCGTCACCAGCATCAGGCGGGTGACCGACATCATGGCCGAGATCTCCGCGGCCTCCCGGGAACAGTCAAGCGGCATCGAGCAGGTGAACACCGCCATCACCCAGATGGACGACGTCACCCAGCAGAACGCGGCACTCGTGGAGGAGGCGTCGGCGGCAGCCGAATCGCTCGAGGACCAGGCCCGGCAGCTAGTGGGCGTAGTGGCACGCTTCAAGCTGGAAGAGAGCGTGAAACCGCAGGCTTCGGCTCCCCCACGCAAAGTGCCCCGCAGCGCGACGCCGCTTCAAAAGGGAGCCGCGAAAAAGCCGGGCCGGGCCTCCGGCAGCCCCACAGCGAAAAGCTTCCAGCCTCGCCAGAGCGCTCTAGCTGAGGCCCCCGAACCGGACGACGACGGGAAGGATTTCTGAGACGCTCCGCAGCAGAACAGGCTGAGGCTGAGGCTAAGGTCAAGAAAGGGACCGGCTCCGAAGCCGCGACGGGCGAGGGGGCCCTGTTTCACTACCCGTTCACCCAGGACGACTTCGCGCGGATCAGGGCACTCATCTACCGCAGCGCCGGAATCTCCCTGGCACCGGGCAAACGGGACATGGTCTACAGCCGCCTGGCGCGCCGGCTGCGCGCCAGGGAGCTCGAGAGTTTCGCCGACTACCTGATACTTCTCGAGTCGGGAGAGCCGCAGGAGCTGGAGGCGTTCATCAACGCCCTCACCACCAACATGACCTCCTTCTTCCGGGAACCGCACCATTTCCGGATCCTCGCCGAGCGGCTGGCGCAGTTGCCGGGAAACCGGCCGGCCTCCATCTGGACCTGTGCCTCGTCCAGCGGGGAGGAGCCGTATTCCATCGCCATGACTGCCGCCGACGCCTTGAATAACTCCGCCCCCGTGCGCATCCTGGCGACGGACATCGACACCAACGTACTCGCCACAGCCCGTCAGGGGATCTACCCGGTCGACCAGCTGCAGAAGATCCCGGTCGACCTCCTGAAGAGATTTTTCCTCAGGGGGGTAGGGAGGAACGAGGGGTACGCCAGGGTGAGCGACGAGTTGAGGCAACTGGTCAGCTTCCGCCGCCTGAACCTGCTCGATAAG
Source organism: Geomonas sp. (assembly GCA_036508065.1). GTDB lineage: Bacteria > Desulfobacterota > Desulfuromonadia > Geobacterales > Geobacteraceae > Geomonas. The sequence continues at coordinate 1,608 of DATCHY010000005.1, forward strand.
ACTTGGCCCATGCGCTGCAAATTCGATGTCATCTTCTGCCGCAACGTGATGATCTATTTCGACAAGGCAACCCAGCACGCCATCCTGAAGAAGCTGGCCGACCATCTGCACCCCGACGGGCTCCTGTTCGTCGGGCATTCGGAGAGTTTCCACGGCGCCTCGGATCAGTTCAAGATCTGTGGCAACACGGTTTACACGCTACGGCAGGCATCCGTGTAGAGACGCATTGCATGCGTGTAGAGACGCATTGCATGCGTCTCAGCTCTGTCGCAACAAAATTAATAGCTTAGATTATGCCGACAAGAGACGCATGCAATGCGTCTCTACCCCGCAGTACGGATGGCTTGCAGGCATGAACCTCCCGGAGTGAACCTGCCGGCCCTAGGCGATCGCCCGGAAATCCAGCAATAGAGAGGGCTTATGCCAAAGGACGACCCGCATTTCACGACCACGAGCTATTTCGACCGGGAGTTCGCCACGCGCGCGGTGAAGATTCTCCCGGGGGAGTACTATGCGACGGCCGATGCCACGGCAATCACCACGCTGCTCGGTTCCTGCGTCTCGGTCTGCCTCTACGACCGGGGTAGCGGCGTGGGGGGGATGAACCACTTCATGCTGCCGAGAATACTGCAAGTCACAGACGCCATCCGCTGCTCCGCCCCCTCCGCGCCTGGCTGCGTCGCCCCGTGCTCCGCCCGTTACGGAGCCTGCGCCATGAGGAAGCTGCTTAAGCGGCTGGAACTCCTGGGGGCCAGCAGCTCCCGCCTGGAGGCGAAGCTCTTCGGCGCGGGCCGGGTGATGGCCG
>DATCHY010000006.1:0-2797 GCA_036508065.1 Geomonas sp.
TCGATGTAGGAGTCCCAGTCGGCCTCGCGCGTATCCTCACCCGCCCGCACCTCCTGGAATTCAGCAGTGGCGGTCTCCGGTTCGACCTCCTTCTCGCGCAGCTCCAGCTGCTCTGGTTCCCGCACCTCTTCCTGCTCGATCACCTCGTCGAGGATCGGGTTTTCCTCCAGTTCCTGACGCACCACGTCCTGCAACTCCAGCCTAGAGAGCTGGAGGAGCTTGATGGCCTGCTGCAACTGGGGGGTCATCACCAGTTGCTGACTCATTTTCATCTGCTGGCGCATCTCTATAGCCATAAGTTCGCTTGCCTCTTGAGTCCAAAAGTCCGTTCTATGTTAGCGTCCTTTCGCCTGCCGCCTCTCGGATTTGCGCGCGCCCTCGTACTTCAAGTATAAACCCAAAGAGGCGGCTGCGCGATGGAGGATTCAAGATGAGCCGTTCAACGTGGAACGCAGAACGGCTTTTATAGCTTGAACTTCTCACCGAGGTAGATCTCCCGCGCCTTCTTGCTCTGGGAGATCTGGACCGGGTCGCCACACTCAAGCACCTCGCCCGCGCTCATGATGTACGCCTTGTCGCAGACCCCGAGCGTCTCCCGCACGTTGTGGTCCGAAATAAGCACACCCAGCCCTTTATGCTTGAGCGCCGTGATGATGTTCTGGATGTCGATCACGGCGATCGGGTCGATCCCGGCAAACGGCTCGTCCAGAAGGATGAAGGCTGGGTCCGTGGCGAGCGCACGGGCGATCTCGACGCGCCGCCTCTCCCCGCCGGAGAGCGAAAAACCGCGATTCCCGGCGATATGCTCGATCCTGAACTCGCTCAGCAATTCCTCGACCCGCTCGCGGCGCCGGACCGGCTCAAGCGGCATGGTCTCCAAAACGGCGAGCAGGTTGTCCCTGACACTTAAGCGCCGGAATACCGAGGGCTCCTGAGGCAGATAGCTGATGCCGCGCCGCGCCCGCTGGTACATCGGCAGTTCGGTGATCGACTCGCCGTCCAGAAAGACCTGGCCCCGGTCCGGTCGGCACAGCCCCACCACCATGTAGAAGGTCGTGGTCTTCCCCGCGCCGTTGGGCCCGAGCAGGCCCACCACCTCTCCGGAGGAGACCGCGATGTCGACCCCTTTCACCACCATGCGGCGGTTGAACCCCTTGGCCAGTCCCTCCGTGTAGAGGGTGCTACGGTTTGGCGCCGGCATCTTTGCCTCCGGGGTGAATGACCGCTTCCACCCGCTCGTTCGGGCCGCCGGTTACCACGCTGCGCTGCTCGTTCACGTAGTAGGTGATCAGCTTGCCGGTGATCACGTCCTCTCCCTGCACCACCCGCGGCGAGCCATCCAGCAGGATGCGGCCCCCCTTCGGCTCGTAGACCGCGTGAGCCCCGCTCGCCTGGCGGTTCCCCTGCAGGATGCGGACGTGCCCGAACGCCTCGACCCGGGCCAGGTCCCTCGTCTCGCCGGAGTAGCTGATCACCAGCCGGTCGGCGTACAGGATCAGGTCGCCCTGGCGGGCCACCACCTTCCCCTCGAAGGTGGCAGTCTTCTTCTCATTATCGGCCAGGAGCGAGTCGGACTTCACCTTTAACGGCTCGCGGGCCGCGGGGGAGGCGCCGAACGCGGCCGGCACCAGGGCCAGAAGGAGCAGGCAAGCGAGAAAGAAGTTGCGCATCAGCGGGCCTCCTGCGGCCGGTACACCGCGCTTACGTCCCTCATCAACTTCAGCTTCCGTGTCTGCGTCTGAAACTCCATCCCTACCCCTTCCAGTTGCAGCCCCTTGTCTTTGAAGCGGACCGGCTCATTAGTTTCAAGCTGCGAGCGGGCCGATACATAGGTCACCCGGGAGGTGGAAAACTCGATCCCGCTGCCGCTTTGCCCGTGCACGTTGCCCTGCAGAACCACATCCCGCGTCTTGTTGTCGTAGTCGGCACGGTCCGCCGTGACCAGCAGCTCCCCGGCGGCAGCCCTCCCGGCTACAACCAGCCGCACTCCGGTAAGCGAGGTGGTGTTGGCCTGCCTGTTGAACTCCGCCCGGTCGGCCGAGAGATCCCAGCGCTTCACCCCGTGCTTGGTCTCGGTGTAGTGGACCTTCTGCAGGGAGACGTCGACCTGGAGCGGGAGCTTGGGCACCCTTCGTGCCGGCGCACCCCCCCGCTGCATGCGGAAGGCGATGGTGGCTACCACGAAAAGAGCTGCGAGCGAGGCCACTATGGCGAGAAATCGCCTGATATTATTGAGTTTATACATGATTTCGCAGAAAGTATAACATCATAAAAAAGGGGTGTAAAGCCTATTATATTAAAATGACGCGGCTTGGCACAGAGATTGAAAAAGGGCTAAAAACAAGCACGTTCTACGTTCTACGTTCTACGTTCTCGGTTCAAGCTTTCCAACTTTGAACGTAGAACGTAGAACGGGGTTCTCAGGTTTCTTGGGCCAGATACCAGGCGTAGGTGCTGCGGAGTCCCTCTTCCAGGGTTATCCGGTGCCGCCAGCCGAGAGCGTGGATCTTGGAGACGTCGCACAGTTTTCGCGGCGTCCCGTCCGGCTTGGAGGAATCGAAGCGGATCTCACCGGTGAAGCCGACTACCGCGCCGATCCTGCGCGCCAGTTCCCCGATGGTGAGTTCCTCGCCGCTCCCGATGTTCACCGGATCCCACCCCTCATAGCGCTCCATCAGGAACAGGGAGGCCTGCGCCACGTCGTCGACGTGGACGAACTCGCGGTACGGAGTGCCGCTGCCCCAGACCGTCACGCTCGCCTCGCCGTCGCGTTTAGCCTCGTGAAACTTCCGCAGCA
>DATCHY010000007.1:0-2801 GCA_036508065.1 Geomonas sp.
CCCTGGATCATTCCGCAACTGGTTAGACTTTCTGGGAATTCGAAGAGGGCCGGGGAGAATCTAGCCCTGGGCGTCGAGCTGGCGCTAGGCGCGCTCGCCAAGCGATAGGGTTGTTGCGGCAGGATCGTTCAGGAAGCGAAGATCGGCAGGAATGCCGCTCCTACCTGAGTTTTTCACCATTCACCATTCACGATTCACGGTTTCTCAGTCAAAGCTGTCGGAGAAACGCGCGGCTATCTCCCCCTTCAGATAGGCATCCGCCTCGGAGGCCGTTGCGAAGCCGAGCACCTTCTGCGCCACCTGGACCGCTTCCTCCATGGTGCAGCGGCGCAGGATCTTCTTCACGCGCGGGATGGAGACCGCGTTCATGGAAAGCTCGTCAAAACCAAGGCCAAGGAGGACCGGAAGGTATTCCGGCTCGCCCGCCATCTCGCCGCAGATGCAGGCCTCGATCCCCGCCTTGTGCGCCGCGTCCACCACCAGCTTCAGCGAGCGGAGCACCGCCGGGTGCAGCGGCTCGTAGAGCGAGGAGAGGTGCTCGTTGGTCCGGTCGATGGCGAGGGTGTACTGGATCAGGTCGTTGGTGCCGACGCTGAAGAAGTCGACCTCCGCCGCCAGGAGGTCGGCAATGATGACCGCGGAGGGGATCTCGATCATGATCCCCACCGGCAAATCCTCGTCGAACGGGAAGACACCGCGCAGCTCTGACTTCGCCTCCTCAAAGAGCGCCTTGGCCGCCCGCACTTCGGCGACGCCGGAGACCATCGGGAAGAAAAGCCTGACCTTGCCGAAGGCGCTGGCCCGCAGGATCGCCCTCAGCTGAGCCTTGAACGCCAGGGGCTGGCGCAGCGAGAGCCTGATGGCCCGCACCCCCAGCGCCGGGTTCATCTCGTCGCTCAGGTCCAGCTCGGTGAGGCACTTGTCGCCGCCGATGTCGAGCGTCCTGATGGTCACCGGGTGCGGCGCCATCTCCCGCACGATCGCAGCGTAGGCCTGGTACTGCTCCTCCTCGTCCGGGAGGCTCTCCCTGTTGAAGAAGAGCATCTCGGTCCGGTACAGACCGATCCCCTCGCCGCCGTGCCTGTTGATCGAGGCGACCTCCTCGAGGAACTCGACGTTCCCCTTGAGCCGCATGCGGTGCCCGTCCAGGGTGATCGCCGGCAGGTCCTTCAACTTCAGCAGCTCCCGTTCCACGTACTCGTAGCGCTGCTTCGCCTGCAGGTAGTCCCTGAAAGCCTCCTGGTCGGGGTTGATGATCACCACGCCGCTCGCGCCGTCGATGATGACCGTGTCTCCGTCCGCCACCTCCCTCGTGATCCGCTCCAGCCCGACCACGGCGGGGACCTCGAAGGCGCGCGCGAGGATCGCGGAGTGGGAGGTCTTGCCGCCCAGGTCGGTGACGAAGCCGATCACCTTCGACTTGTCGATCTGCAGGATGTCGGCGGGCGACAGGTCGTGCGCCACCACGATCACCTTGCCGTCGATCTGGGAGATCGGCTCCTGCTTCTCCCCCACCATGGTGCGCAGCACCCGCTCGATGACCGTTTCCACGTCGCCGCCCCGCTCGCGCAGGTATTCGTCCTCCACCCCATCGAAGAACGACTTGAAGCGCGTGAGGGTCCGCTTCAGGGCCCCCTCGGCGTTGATGCCGAGCCGCTCGATGTACTGCGTGGTCTCGCCGACCAGCATGGTGTCGTCCAGCAGCATCAGGTGCGCATCGATCACGCAGAGGTGCTCCGGGCCGTGGGTTGCGGCGAGCTGGTCCTTGAGGGCGGAGAGCTCGCCCTTGGCCCGCTCGATCGCCTTGGTGAAACGGCTCAGTTCCCCGGGAATCCCCTCGATCGGGACCGGGTACTCAGTCACCGTCACCCGGCGCCGCTCGGCGATCCGGACCTGCCCGATCGCTATTCCCGCGGAGGCGCCTATCCCCCTGAGTATTTTCGTGTCACTCTTCACCAAATCCATTGCGGATCAGCTCCCCGATTGCGGCGAAGGCCTCGGCATCGTCCGCGCCCTCCACCTTCAGCACGATAGTGCTTCCCTTCGCCGCGGCGAGCATCATGATCCCCATGATGCTCTTGCCGTTCACTTCGACACCTTCACGCTCGATCCTGATTTCCGAGTTGAAACGGCTCGCCGTCTTCACCAGCAGCGCGCTCGCCCGGGCGTGCAGCCCGAGCTTGTTGGGTATGACAAATTCACCTTCGATCATATATCTCTCTTTGCAGTTATTGGCGCAGTTACTGACTTTAGTTTCATGCAGCTATTTCTTCAGATACTCCCCGGCCACGGTGATACCTTCCCTGCCGCTCTCCCTGAGCTTCAGGGCGAGGTCGCCCACGTCCAGGCGGCTGCGGTCCTGCGTGAAACGGATCAGCATCGGCAGATTCACCCCGGTCAGCACCTCCACCCTCCCCTCCTCCAGGAAGGAGATACTCATGTTGGAGGGGGTGCCGCCGAACATATCGGTCATGATGATGGCACCGTCACCGGACACCCGGGCCACCGCCTCCTTGATGGAGGCCATCACCGTCGCCGCCGAGGCATTCGGGGCGATGCCTACCGCCTCGGCCAGTTCCAGCTTCCCCACTATCATCTCCGCAGCGGCGAGCAGCTCGTTCGCCAACCCCGCATGCGCCACCAAAAGCAATCCTATCATCCCTGCCCCTTCTCTATGTCCCTGTGGGTAATTTTTATGTTCACGTTCCTCTGCTTGAAGAACTGGTACAGCTCCTGCGCGATGGCGACCGAGCGGTGCCTGCCGCCGGTGCACCCTATGGAAACGGAGAGGTACGACTTCC
>DATCHY010000008.1:0-4144 GCA_036508065.1 Geomonas sp.
TCTCCGGTACCGACGGCGACCAGAGCCAGTCTGCGGTAACAGCTGTAGGAAAAGACGCTGAGAGAAAGAAACAGGATACCGGTAAATATGAGCTGTTGCATGCACACCCCGTCTTATTCATAAATTTTATGCCAGGTGCGATCTAACTGCAGCGCGCCTTTTTCAGCTCCCGAATCCTTGCTGAGAGCGCCGGGACCACCTGGAACAGGTCACCGACGATGCCGAAGGTGGCGACATCGAAGATGGGTGCTTCAGGGTCCCGATTGATGGCGATGACGACGTCCGAATCCTGCATGCCGACCAGGTGCTGAATGGCACCCGAAATGCCGCAGGCGATGTAGATCTTCGGCCGTACCGTCTTGCCGGTCTGGCCCACCTGGCGGTCCTGCGGGAGCCATCCGGCATCGACGGCGCTGCGCGAGCCGCCCACCACGGCGCCCAGCTCTTCGGCCAGTTCCTCCAGGATGGCGAAGTTCTCCTTCGCCATCAGACCCCTGCCGCCGGAGACGATGAACTCGGCTCCGGCCACGTCCACGCCGTCCCTGCCGGCCTTGTCGGTGATGACCTCCAGCACACGGGTAAATATTGACGACTCGGGCAGGGCGCAGAACTCCTTTATCACCCTCCCTGTCGCACCTGCGCGCCGTTCGGGCATCGGCATGACATGAGGGCGGACCGTCGACATCTGGGGTCGGAACCGGTCGCACATGATGGTTGCCATGATGTTGCCGCCGAACGCGGGACGCGTCTGCATCAGGTTGCGCTTGGCGTCGATCCCGAGTCCCGTGCAGTCCGCGGTAAGACCGGTCTTCATCCTGGTCGCGACCGCGCCCGCCAGATCGCGCCCCATGCCGGTCGCCCCCATCAGCACGATTTCAGGCTGGTAACTGTCGATCAGGTGGCACATCGCTTTCAGGTAGGGCTCGGTGCGATACTGGCGGAAGACGTCCTGGTCGATGAGATAGGCGTTATCGGCTCCGTAGCTGAAGGCTTCCTGCGCCAGATGCGCCACGTCGCTTCCGATGATGACCGCCGACAGCTCCACACCGAGGCAGTCCGCGAGCCCGCGGCCGGCGCCGGTCAGTTCCCAGGAGACCCGGGCCGCCTCGCCTGCGTTCTGCTCGATGAAGACCCAGACGCCGCTGTAGGGTGCGACTTTGCGGCGCCGCTCCAGTTCGTCCTCATCCGCCTCGTCCACCACCTCCGCCGCATAGCCAGCGATTATCTCCAGCTCTTCTGGCGTGTAGAACATCTCCAGGGCTCCGGCGGGGCAGATCTTCACGCACTTGAGGCAGCCGATGCACTTATCCAAAGCGATGATCGGCTCGCCTGCCTCACTCATCTCGACGCCGTCCACGGGACAGGCGCTCTGGCAGCGGGCGCCGCAGGCAACACACTTGCCGGCAATGAATCTTGCCTTGCCGCGCGGTTTTTTTACCTTCACGGGTTCTTTCATGATTCACCTATTTCCTCCCCTAAAGTGCTACTAAACGAAAGCTTCTGGCCGGCCCTCGCCCTTGCGGAAGAGGGGGGGCGAAGGCCGGATGAGATCACTTTTGGCCTGCATCACACTCCGAGCAGATCGCCTGCCAGGAGCCGCTCGACCAGCAGATGTGCCGCGGCAACTGGACCCTGCAGGCCGTCCCCGACGATCTCCCCTTCGCTTCTCTCCGGCGAGAAGATACGGCTCACCCAGGTCGGCGACCCTTTGAGACCTACACTGTTGACGTCGAGCTTCAGTTCGGCGTTGCTCCAGCACTCAACGGCGGCTGCCGCGGATGCCAGACGCATCGGCACCGTCGGGTAGCGCGGCCGGTTCAGTTCACGCACCACGGTGATCATCGCCGGCAGACGCGCCTCGACGATCTCGTAGCGCCCCTCCAACTTACGCCGTACCGTGACAGTTCTCCCCTCCAGGTCGATCCGTTCAATCCTGTCGACCAGGGTAAGCTGCGAGAAACCGAGCCTGACCGCAATGCCGGGGCCCACTTGCGCCGTGTCGCCGTCGATGGTCTGCTTGCCGCAAAACACGATCCCGACCTCATCATCCTCGCCCAGCTTCTTTATGGCGGCCGCGAGCACGTTGCTCGTCGAAAGCGTGTCGGCGCCGCCGAAGGCGCGATCCGAGAGGAGCACGCTCCTGTCGGCGCCCAGGGCAAGGGCCTTTCTGAGCGTCGCCTCGGCGTTGGGCGGCCCCATGGAGAGCGCCACCGCCTTGAAGCCATGGCTGTCCTTGAGGCGCAGTATCTCCTCCAGCGCGTGGCCATCGTAAGGGTTGATGATAAAAGGTATCCCTTCCCTGATCAGCGTGTTGGTCACCGGGTCTATCTGCACCTGGGTGGTATCCGGGACCTGCTTGATGCAGGCAACCATGATCATTTTGAACCTCCTACATGCAGTTTTGGCATACTTAACGGCTTGTAACTATCTACAGTTTCACCCCATACTCCCCATGCTGGCGAGGGCATAGATGGTTCCGGGTTGATAGAGAGGATGGTCACCGAGATACATGAGGGCGCTGCTCCCTTTGACGCTAAAGCCTCGCTCGATGAGCAGTGCCGCTGCCGCGAAGTTCCCCGCCGGGACATCCAGGAAGACATCATCATCTCCGTCTGTCAGCACCTGATCTAAGAGTTGTCCGGCTTGCGCGCCGATAAGGCAACTCCAGGGTCCCAGCTGCGTACCGCTCCTCCACTCCTGACAGCAGAGAAAACCGCCCGAGCTGGTGTGCAGCCGACCGCGGCCGCAGGTCACTTGCAGCAGCGTTTCGCGCCGGTCGCCCCACCCTACCCGGTCTACCGCCCTGATTGATTCGATGTCGAGCGGTGCGGGTTTGAGGGCCTGGTTCAGCGCGGCCTTGCCGCTCCAGCGGTAGATGCTGTCGATAGGTAGAAAACCGAGCTTCTGGTAGAGACCGGCACCCTCCTCCGAGGCCGTTAGCCAGACCGTTTCCACGCCGCTCTTGAGGAGCGCGGACACCGCCCGCTCCATTAGTTCCCTGCCGATCCCGCGCCTGCGGGCGCCCGGCTGCACCAGGAGGTTCCCGATCCAGCCGCTCCTGCCGTACTTGATCGAGGTGATGTAGCCCAGGGCATTTCCGCCCTCGCGGCGCACGAAGCACCCCTGAGAAAAGCTATCCAGCAGGAACTCGAACTCCCAACGGTCGCAGACCCATCCCTCCTCTTCAGTCAGGGCAAGAAAGGGAGCGATGTCCGCCTCTAGAAATGGCTCGCACCCCGCCATCAGACTGTCTGGGCCAGCTGCAGGTCCTGGCCGATGAGGCCTACAGCGTCGGCCCGGCACTGCCGGCAGTGCTTGAACTGGCCGATGGTCTTTTCGTTGGCCGTGCGCAGTGCGTCGAGCCTCTCCGTGGAGGGAGGCATCACGTGCGCGAAGTCGGCATTCGGGATGAGCGGCATGATGTTCATCACGAACGCGCCCAGTTCGCGGACCTTCGCCGAGATGTGCGGGATCTCGTCGTCGTTGACACCGGGGATGAGCACCGTGTTGATCTTGATGGTGAGCCCTAGTTCCGCCGCCTGCCTGATCCCCTCCAGCTGGTTTTTGAGCAGGATTGCGGCCCCCTCTTCTCCGGTATACTTGACCCCGTTGTAATAGACATGGGAATAGATCCTGGCGCCAACCCGCGGGTCAAGCGCGTTCAGCGTCACGGTGAGGCTGTGCAGGCCGATCTCTTCCAGAAGATGCATCTTTTCCGGGAGCAGCAGCCCGTTGGTGCTCAGGCACTTGATCAGGTGAGGAAACTCGGCGTCGACAAGACGGAAGGTCTCGAAGGTCTCCTCGTTGAAGAGCGGGTCGCCGGGCCCCGCGATGCCGATCACCTTGATGATGGGTCCCGTCACGGGGCTCGCCATAACCTCACGCACCTTGACGATCGCTTCCATTGGGGTAAGGAGCCTGCTGGTAACACCGGGGCGGGACTCGTTGGCGCAGTCGTGACGCCTGGTGCAGTAACCGCACTTGATGTTGCACCTGGGTGCCACGGCGAGATGCATCCTGCCGTTTTTATGATGATTCCCCCCGAAGCATGGGTGTCCCTGGATCTTCTCCGTTTTTCTGCACGATGACGCCATGAAATCCTCCTTTTCTGCCGTGGCACTTTAAATACAGGTTAAGGCTGAGG
>DATCHY010000009.1:0-5513 GCA_036508065.1 Geomonas sp.
TACGACAGTCACTTTGCCATAAAACGCCTCGGCGACCCCACTCCCGCACAAGCAGGCAGCCAGGAAAGAGATCAGAACCAGCGCCACTTTCCTATCGAATTTCATTTTGTACCCTCCTCAGGAATACCTTTCCGGTGAACGGTTTTAAAACCGGGCAAAGAGCAAACCCTTGCCCCAAAACACATTAATGTATTCTTACCTTGAACCTACGAAAGTCAACCACCTGATGAGGAGCGGGCGAAGCGGGTGCCGGAAGGAAGGAGAAGGGGATGGTACAAGGATAGGTAGAGAGGGATGGCCAGATCTGCCTGTTATGCACGCCGTGTGTGAAGAGTTCGTAGGGCTGGAATCAGGAAGCCATTTTCCAAAGACGTAAATCCGTCAGACTCCTAGACAGCCGACTGCCCGCGCGGAAGCGTCACGACAAAGAGCGATCCGCTGCCAGGTGCGCTGGTGACGGCGATCGTGCCGCCGTGATTCTCGACAATGCCGTAGGAGACGGACAGACCGAGGCCGGTGCCGCTCTGCTTGGTGGTGAAGAACGGCGTGAAGATGTCCTTGATCTGCTCCGGCTCGATGCCGTTGCCCGTGTCCCCGATCTCCACCCGGCAGGCTCCGGTCCCGGGATCGCAGACGCTCCGCACGGTCAGCGTCCCGCCGTTCTCCATGGACTGTACGGCGTTGACGATCAAGTTGGTGAACACCTGCCGCAGCTGGTTTTCGTCCCCTTCGATTTCGCTGTCACCCAGGGTGAGCTGCCGGCGCAGCTCGATGCCGTCCAGCGGGACCTGGTGTCCCACCTGCCGCAGGATCTCCTCCAGGGTCCGGTCCATGGCCACCCGCTTGACCGCCTTGCGCTGCTGGCGGGCGAAGGAGAGCAGGTTGCCAACGATCCCCTCCACGCGTCCCACCTCCTGGGCAATGATTTCAGCCTCCTCCCGGCTCGCATGGTCCGGCGGCAGCTCCATCAGCAAGATCTCAGCATTGCCCCGGATGATCGCCATAGGGTTGTTGATCTCGTGGGCCACCCCGGCGGCCAGTTCGCCGACCGCGGCCAGTTTCTCAGCCCTCACCAGCTCTTGCAGGGTCTTCGTCAACAGCAGGTTCTTGGCTTCCAGCTCGGCGGTGCGCTCCTGCACCTTGAGCCCCAGGCTCCGGTTCAGTTCCTGGATCGCTTCTTCGCGCTGCATGAGCGTGCCGGTCATGGCGTTGAATTCGCGCGCCAGCTCCCCGATCTCGTCGCTGGTTTTCGGCACGATGCGCAGGCCGCGCTCGCCGGCGGAAAAACGGTGCACAAGCATCTGCAGCTCCCGGATCGGGCGCGACAGATGGCTGCCGGTAAAGCCGGAAACTGCCAGGCCGAACAGAGAGCCGACCAGCAGCACGCCGCCAAAGAGCAGGTTTACCTTCTTCTTCAGGGCGGTGTTCGGCTGTTCCCGCATCCCGACGTAGAGCGAGCCGATCGCCGCGCCGTCCAGGCCGAGGATCGGCTCGTAGGCCGAAAAGTACCAGTCGTTGACGACAAAGGCGCGGTCGACCCACTTCTCCCGGTTGAAGATCACCCGGTTGTAGACCTCAGCCGAGAGCCTGGTGCCGATGGCCCGTTTCCCGTCCCGGGTCTGGACATTGGTGCTGATCCTGGTGTCGTCCAGGAAGATGGTCGCCGTCCCCACATCCTCCCCTGCAAACTGGACACCGTCATAGACGATTCTCTTGATCTTGTCGACCACGGCATTGTTGCCGTTCAGCAGCACCCCGCCGTACAGGGCGCCGACGATCTCCCCCCGCCGGTTCCGGACCGGAGCGGCTGCGACCAGCAGCATCCCGGAGCGCTCGACCTTCTTCGTCCCCGGCCTGGCCCGCTGGGTCGGGATCACCTGGATGACGGACTGGCGAGCCAGCTGGCGCCCCTCCAGGAGGAGCCGGTCGGGCCGGAAAATGGTGCTGCCGGCCATGACTTCACCCCGTAGCGCCCGGGTGACCAGGAGATCGTCGCCGTGCCGGTCGCCGAAAACCTCCGGATTGCCGGCCCGGAACATCACCCTCCCCCGGCGGTCGACCATGGTCAGGATGTCGAGCTGCTCGTTGCGGCGCAAGGCCGACAGAAACGGTGCCATGGCAGCGCGGTCGTGGCCGGCGAGCGCCTGCGCCGCCAGCGGCATGCTCGCCGAGAAGCGAACCACGTCGCGGATGTGGCCGATTTCGTTGGCGTACACCTCGCGGGCGGAGTTGAGGTCGGTGCGCACCTTCTCCTGGGCCAGGACATTAATGCGGGTGGTGATGATATAGATGCCGGTCAGCGAGCAGAACAGGATCGCGACGAAGAGCGGCAGCAGCGAGCCGAGGGTCAGTTTCTGCCTGATGGAGAAGCGGGGCGCCGGCATCGGTTAGCCCGCCTCGACGTGGGCCTTGGGAATGGTAAGGGCGTAGTCGGCGATCTTGCGGTCCAGGGTCTTGCGTGTGACGCCCAGTATCTCGGCGCTGCGGCTTTTATGGTAGCCGGTTTTTTTCAGGATCCAGGTGATATGGTTGCACTCGACGCTCTCCAGGGAATCCTTCCCCTCGCAGCTCAGTGCAGACGGTACGGTGTCGCTGCGGCTGATGGGGAGCAGGTCGGCCGTGATCCGGTTCCCCCTGGCCAGGATGACTGCCCGCTCCATGATGTTTTCCAGTTCCCGGATATTGCCGGGCCAGTGATATTGCGCCAGCAGCCGCAGGGCGTCGCCGCTGATGGCGTCGACCTGCTTCTTCATACGGCAGGCGAATTTCGCCAGGAAGTGCCGGGCCAGCGGTTCCACGTCCTCCCTGCGCTCCCGCAGGGGAGGCGGATGGATGGTGATGACGTTGAGACGGTAGTACAGGTCTTCGCGGAAACGCCCGCCCCGTACCTCCCGCTCCAGATCCTTGTTGGTGGCTGCGACGATGCGGATATCGGTACGCAGCGCGCTGGTCGCCCCTACCGGGATGAACTCCCGCTCCTGGATGACGCGCAAAAGCTTGGCCTGCAGGGCGAGCGTCGTGTCGCCGATCTCGTCGAGAAAGAGGGTGCCGCCGTCGGCCGCCTCAAGGAGCCCCTTCTGCGCCTGCGTGGCGCCGGTGAAGGCTCCGCGCAGGTGGCCGAACAGCTGGCTTTCCAGCAGGGTGTCGGTCAGGGCGGCACAGTTGATGGTCAGGTAGCGCTGACCCCGCCGGGCGCTGTTGAAATGGATCGCCCGGGCGATCAACTCCTTGCCGGTCCCCGATTCCCCCTGGATCAGGATGTTCGCCTCGCTCCCCGCCACTTGCAGCGTCATGTCGTGGACCGCACGGTATTTGCTGCTGGCGAAGACGATTTCTCCGGGTGCCGTGTTGCGGATCAATTCCTCCTTCAGCCTGCGGTTCTCCTTGAGCAGGGTCTCGCGCTCCAGGGCCTTCTCCAGCACGCCGAGCAGCTTCTCCTTGGGAAACGGCTTGGTGATGTAGTCATAGGCCCCCAGCTTGATGGATTCCACCGCGGAATCGATGGAGCCGAAGGCGGTCATCATCACCACCGGCAGTTCCGGGCGGAGCTCCCGGACCTTTCGCAGCACCTCCATGCCGTCAAGCCCTGGCATGTGGATGTCCTGGACCAGCAGCTCGGGCCGGTAGGCGCTGTCCGCCTCCAGGCGGTCCAGCAGGGTCTGGCCTTCACCGTAGGTGTCCACGGAAAATCCGTGCGCCTGCAGGATCTTCTTCAGGTAGCGCAGTATTCCCTTCTCATCGTCGCAGATGACGATTTTCCCCTCAGGCATACCCGTCTCCTTACCCGTTCCCTGTCCTAAGCCGTTTGCTTTTGTATCGAAAAGATACGCACTGGATAAAAATTACCCACCTTGGCCTGCCACGGCGGCTCCGGGCCACGTTTTAGCGAGGCAGGAGCCAGCAATTCCGCCCCGCCATGCTCTACAAACATGGGTTTTATTATTTGGCATATCTATTGCTCCCAATAATGCAGGCCAGTGTTTGCAACGTATGCACTGCACCCACAACATACTTGAATTATAGAAATTTTACACAATTTTACGCCAAATGCCCCAACCAACACTGCTGTATATTAACGACACAACGTTTTATTTGTCAAGCGTCAGGTAAAAATCAACCATTTTAGCGACCATTCAGCACAGCAAATTCGGGTCAACAATCGGATACCGTAACGGCTGGGTTGCAACGCATTGCGGAAGATACTATTGGCGTTAATCAGGAAAACAAGCGGAGGCAGCTATGGGAGTATCACGCAGGAATTTTCTGAAGCTCTCGGGAGCGGGGATGGCGGCAACCACCCTCGGCCTGAGCATCGCGCCGGTCGAGGCCAAGGCCGAAGCCCTCCCGATCAGCTACGCCAAGGAGACCACCACCATCTGCCCCTACTGTTCGGTCGGCTGCGGCATGATCGTGCACACCCTGGGTGGGAACATCATCAACGTGGAGGGGGACCCGGATCACCCGATCAGCGAGGGGGCGCTCTGCCCGAAGGGCTCTTCCGTCTATCAGCTGCGCGACAACAAGGCCCGCATCACCCGCCCGATGTACCGCGCCGCCGGCGCCAGCGCCTGGCAGGAGGTCACCTGGGATTGGGCGCTGGACGAGATCGCCAAGAAGACCAAGGCCACACGGGACGCCTCCTTCCTGGCCACCAGCAAGATCAAGGTCAAGGAGAAGATCGCCGGCGTCGAGGTCGACAAGGAGATCGAGGCCGTGGTGAACCGCACCATGGGGATCGCCTCGGTCGGCTCTGCCGCCCTCGACAACGAGGAGTGCTACCTGTACCAAAAATTCTTAAGGGGGTTGGGCCTGGTGTATATCGAACATCAGGCACGCATTTGACACAGCGCAACTGTAGCGGCTCTGGCAGAGTCGTTCGGGCGGGGTGCAATGACGAACCACTGGATAGATTTCAAGAACGCTGACGTAATCCTCATCATGGGGGCGAACCCCGCCGAAAACCACCCGGTCTCCTTCCGCTGGATCATGAAGGCCAAGGACGCCGGGGCCAAGGTTATCTGCGTGGACCCGCGTTTCACCCGCAGTGCCTCAAAGAGCGACCTGTACGCGCCGCTTCGCTCGGGTACCGATATCGCCTTTCTGGGCGGCATGATCAACTACATCATCCAGAACGAGCTCTACTTCGAGCAGTATGTGGCGGACTACACCAACTCCGCCTACCTGGTGAGCGGCGACTTCAAGCTGCCGGGCGAGCTGGCCGGCCTGTTCTCCGGTTACGATCCCAAGAAGCGCAGCTACGACACCAAGAGCTGGTCCTTCCAGAAAAACGCCGACGACAGCACCATGAAGGACCCGACCCTGCAGGACCCGAACTGCGTGTTCCAGCTGTTGAAAAAGCACTACGCCCGCTACACTCCGGAACTGGTCTCCAAGACCACCGGCACCCCCAAGGAGAAACTGCTGGAGGTTTACCAGCTGTACGCCTCGACCGGCAAGCCGGACCGGGCCGGCACCTCGCTCTATGCCATGGGCTGGACCCAGCACACGGTCGG
>DATCHY010000010.1:0-10482 GCA_036508065.1 Geomonas sp.
TTCCAGGCGGCTCACGTCCGTGAAGACGCCGCAGCAGAGCTTTTCCATCTGCTGCCAGGTCCCGGCACAGGCAGAGGGGACCCGGTCCCAGTTCTGCTCCCATCCCGGGGCCGGACCGGCACCGAGCACCAGGAAGGGATACGGCCTTCCGATACTGTCGCAGCTTCCCCGCAGGAGGCCGCAGGCGATCTGGTCCCGGCCGCCCCCACGCATCCAGAAGCGCCAGAAGCAGGCGGAACGGCCTCCCGGCTCCCCGGCCCCGGCATAGCCGCGGACCATCCAGTCGGCCAGGGAGCCCGCCAGGGGAAAGACCTGACCGATGCTGAGGAAATCCTTCGCCACCGGGTGTTTCCCGGCTGCGGCGAAGCGCCAGGCGCGCTCTCCATGCTTTTTGTTCAATCCCAGCACTGGGTGATCCTTGCCGGGACCTGCCCGGGTCGCGAGCTTGCCTGCCCCGCCGCCGGAATGTCGTGGCCGCCGGAGAGCTGGTAGTTCACCCGGATGAAGCGGAGCCCCATCCGCTCCAGGGCCTGCCTTTCCCGGGGGAATTCCTTGGGATGGAAGGTGTGCCTCCCCCCGGGGAAATCGTGCAGGAACTCCGGGAAGCCGCCTGGCCCGGCGTAGCGCTTGGTGAGGATGGCATCGCCGACATCTATCTGGAACACGACATCGCTGCAGGTCTCGGGCGACCAGACGAAGGTCTTGGAAACCGGATAGTTCAGGTTGTCGATCACCTGGACTCCCGACGCGCACTGCAGCTCCAGCCGGGTACTCTGCGGCTTGGTGCGCGACTCGCTGTTGGCGTCCGTTGGAAGCCCCTTGATGGTCACGCTGTAGTTCTGCCTGGCAGGCGCCGCGGCCACGGCGGCGACCTTGGCCGCCGCCCCCTTGGTGAGGAAGGCGTAGAAGCCCGGCTCGAACGGCACCGAGCCGCCCAGGGCGGTCTTCGAGTAGTAGCCGCGCCCGGGCGCCCAGCCGATGAACGGGTCGGCGCAGGAGCTGACGAACTTCCAGACCGGTCCCTCCCTGCCGAGCAGGTAGCCAAGCGTTGCCGGGTCGCTCGCCCCCTGCACCTCCTTCAGCACCTTCTCCTCCCATTGCCGCTGCAGCGAGCAGGCCGTCTCCATCCTGACGAAGCTCCCGTAGAAGGCGACCGGGCTGGAAATGAGCCGGGAAAAGGTCTCGTCGCTCCTGCCGCCGGAGACAAGCGCGTTCAGCCTCTGGGCCGCATCGGCCGCCTGGTAGAAGGGGGACTTGCTGACGCCGGGATCCTCGGTGAAGACCTGGAGCGCCATCTGGTGCGCCAGGTTTCTCGACTTGGCCACCGGCGCGATCTGCCCCATGGCCCCCAGGTACTCCTGCACCGTCCTGGCGGAGGCCGCCCGGGACTCGGGCGTGTCGAAGCCGCTCCCCTGCCTGCCGACCAGTTCGCCGAGCCGGTCGGCGATCCTCCTCGCCTCCTCCGCGGCGCCCGCCGCAGCTCCTGCCACGGCGCCCGCCGCGGGTCCCGCCGTCTTCAGGATCTGGTAGCGGTAGGCCTGGGAGAGCCAGGGTGGCACCCTCTCGCCGACCCCGAACGGCTCCAGTTCCGCGACCGTCCTGCTCAGGAAGGCGAAGTAGGGCCCCTGGTCGGTCGCCATGACCCGGGCGGCATTTTGCCACTCCTTCACGCCGCTTAGCCGCTCCTCCCCCCGGGGGAAAAAGACCGCGAACCTCCCCCAGACCGCGAAGCAGGCGCTGCGGTACCACGTCTCGAACCCCTCCCGCTCCCTTTCCAGCACCCCCGGTTCCGGGTAGGCGGCGCTCAGCTCGCCCAAAAGCGCGCCGACCCGCTCCTTCCCCTTGCGGGTGAAGGCCGGGGCGATGACCGGCTCGCCGGCCAGGGAGCGCGAGCCGCCCCAGAACGACTGCAGGGTGAGGCCCGAGCCTGGCTCCTGCCGGTTGGCAAACCCGAGGGTCCAGGCGAGGCTTCCCCCCTTCGCGAGGTGAACCTGTTTCAGCCAGGATTGCAGCAGCTGCAGCTCCTTGCTGAGCTCGCCGGTGCCGGAGCGCCAGGCCAGGTAGTTGACATACTGGTTGCCGAATTTCCTGGTCGTTTCCGGGTCGTCCCCCTGCGGGAGCGCCGAGACCAGGTGGGAGGGGAGCGGCCTGGCAGCGAGCGCCTCCAGCCCGGCGCCGTCCAGGCGGGCCTTCAACAGGTTGATGCGCCGGCACAGGTGCACGATGTAGCGCCCGGAGAGCTCGTCGGGGGTGGCCCGGGAAAAACCGGAGAGCATCCCGGCCAGGTTCCTGTCGAAGGATACCAGGAAGCGCTCCTGGAACTGCCGGCAGTATTTCGCCTTGAGCGCCTGCTCCAGGTTCCTGCTCTCGTTCAGGCCGAAACGGGGAATCCACCAGTTCGCGTTCTTCTGCTCGACGTTCACGATCATCCGGCCCAGCCGCTCCACCGCGGCGAGGTCGGCCGGGAAATCCCCGGTCAGCCCGGGTACCCGGGAGAGCTCCGCCGAGGCCTCCCTGACCGTCGAGAGGTTCTTCACGAAGGAGTAGCTCAGAAGCCCCGACAGGGCGAACCCCAGGAGCACCCAGGAGGTGAGCCCCAGGTTCCTGGTGAGGCTTTGCCACTGCATGGTCCGGGTCGTTGGGGCCAAAAGCCCCCGGTCCCCGGGCAGGACCTTCTCGAAGAAGTCGTGCAGGAACAGGCCGCGGCTGGTGCCGGGGAGCACCTCCTTGGCGCCGATCAGGCCGAGGTCGCCCAGGAAACTGGAATAGGGGGTCCCCTCCTGGCGGCCGCTCGAGAGGTAGACCCCGCGCAAAAGCGGGGTGTCCTGGTAGCGGTTTTCCTGGAAGGCGGCCCGCATGAAGCTGTCGAGACCGGGCCTTAACCCCTGCATCTCATCCGGGAACAGCAATAGGCCCGGGTTGACGGCGCCCTGGCCGGGCTGGTGCAGCAGGAGGATGCGCAGCTGCTTGAGGCGCCCGGCCATGCTCGCCGCCGCGCGCTCCAGAAAGCCGGCGAGATCCGGAGACAGCCCGTCGTTGCTGACCCCCATCGGCTGGTCCAGGCTCTTCTCCGGGAGCCGGTCGCAGAACTGGGTCATCCCCTGCACCAGGTCGCACTTGGTGACCAGGGCGTAGACCGGGAACTTGATCCCCAGCACCCGCATCAGCTCGTCCATCCTGCGCCTGAGGGCCCGGCCGTCGTTTTCCAACCCCTCGGGCGAGCCCTGGAGCAGCCTGTCCGCGGCGACCGTGACGATCAGCCCGTGGATCGGCTCACGCTTGCGGTACTTCACCAATAGCGAGAGGAAGTTCTGCCACTCCTCGTTGTCGCGCCCGGAGTCGACCGGCATGGCGTACCTGCCGGCCGTGTCGAGCAGTATCGCCTGGTCGAAAAACCACCAGTCGCAGTTGCGGGTCCCGGAGACCCCGGGGGTGTGGCGCGCCTCGGCAAACGGGGAGCAGAGGCGGGCGCTCGCGATGGCCGTGGTCTTGCCGGAGCCGCTCTCCCCCATGACCAGGTACCAGGGGAGCACATAGAGCGGGTTTCCCTGTTTTTTCAGATGGGAGCGCCGCAGCGTCTCGACCGCCTCCTTCCAGCTACCCTGCAGCTCCTTCAGCCGGTTCTGCTCCTCGCAGGGGAGCTTCTTCAGCTGGGCGTCGTCCTGCTCGATCACCTGCCGCACGAACTGCTGCTCCCTGCGCCGCAGCACCAGTTTCCGCAGGAAGAGCGCCCCGGCCAGCAGGCCAAGCAGCACCAGCACCAGGAAGATGCCGACCCACCAGGGCCGGTTCAGCATCAGTACAAAGCCGAAAACGAGCAGCAGTGCCAGGATGGCGGCCGCAGCGAGCAGGAAACACCTGAAGCAGGTGATCATGGTCTCTTTCAAGGTAGTCCCCCTTCTAGGATAATCCGCCGGCAACACCGCTCAGGGCAAAGCGGTAGATCAGGTACAGTACGCCGAACAGCGCGACCGGTCCGGCCAGCGCCAGCAGCGTCACCAGGTTGCAGCGCAAGGGGGCGGGCCGGACCGCGGTTTCGGCCAACCGGGCCGGATAGGCCTCTGGAAAGAGCTCCACCCTTTCCAGCGAGGGGATCCCCCCGGAGCCGCCGGCCAGGATCTTCAGGTTCGAGCTCTTCAGCTGCTCCAGGAGGAACTCGTCCTCCTGCTGGATGAAACGCCCCTTGAAGCCGAGTGCCAGGCAGAGGTAGTAGACCTCCCGGACCTCGTTCTCGTGGAAACCGAGGTGGTTCAGCCGCTCGAACAGCTCGACCCCGGCGTCGGTCGTGTTGTAGTACAGGCGCTGCAACTGCTCGCGCTGCCAGAGCTGCTTCTGGTTCCACCCCGAGTCGAGGAGCGCCTCGTCGACTAAGGCGCAGACCGCAAAGCGGGCCTGGTCGAAGGCGTCGGCCGCAAGTTCCCCCTCCCTGGACAGTTTTTCCGCCTGCAAAAGGAGACGCTGGAGGTCCGCCTTTACCAGCTCGCAGTCGGGCTGCCGGGTCGCCACGGCGTTTTGGAACATGACGATGTAGGCGGCAATGGGCATGAAACAGTCGATGAGATGCATCACGGGCTCCCTCTACCAGATCCCAACCAGATCCAGATCCAGATTAAGATTAAGATCAAGAAAGACTTCCCTCTAGCAGATCAAGATTAAGATTAAGATTAAGTTGAGGCTTTATGCCTTGGGTTGCTTGGCCCTCGTCACGATCACCAGCTCGACTTCGAGCTCCTGGGGGGCATTGTCCCAGTACAGGGCGATGTTGTTACCCTTCCGCACCAGTTCCCACTGCTCGGAGCGGCTGTCGACGGCGAAATAGATGCAAAAGGCCCGGCGCGGCAGCTCCGGTGGCGGGTTGGGCAGATGCTCCAGGCCGATGCCGGGAAGCGCGCGGGCGATCAGCAGCGGCAGCCTCTCCCGGGAGCTCAGCTTGGCCAGGCTCGCCATCGACTGGAGCATCTCCTTGGGGTCCTCCTCGGTCTGCAGCACGATGAAGAAGCGGTTGCGGCTCTCGAAATGGGCCGGCTTCAGCTCGGTGGTGAAATAGGTGCCGTCATAGCGCATGGGGAGCAGGTATTCCGGCCCGGCGGTGATCTCGTCGAGCAGCTTCAGGATCAGCTGGTGGGCGCGGCTGAAACAGTCCCCGAGGTTTCTGTGATCGTACTCCGGAAGGAGCGGCGTCCCGTCGGCGACCGACTCCCCCAGCGCGGTGACCGTCTCCGAGAAGGAGGAGAGCTCGCCGACCAGCTGCCGCAGCACCCCGAAGGCCTGCCAGGGATGGACCTCGCGGGCCTCGATCAGGTGGAACAGCTGAGGCAGGTAACGGTTCAGGGTGCGCAGCGCCAGGAGATAGACCACGTCCCGGGAGCCGAACTCCGCGCTCTGGATCCCCCTTTGGCGCTTGTACCCTTCGAGCTGGCGGCTGCGCGAGGCGAGCTGGTCCCGGACCTCCTTGAGCGTCGCCAGGAGCGCGGCGGAGCTTGCCAGCGTCAGGCAGGGGGGGATGAACTGAGCCGAGAGCTCGATCCCCTCCCGCGTCCTTTCCAGCTGCGCCACCGGGATCAGCAGGTAGTCCCCCGCCAGGTCGGCCTCGGTCTCCCAGAAGATCTTCAGCACGAAGTTGAGCCGCCTCACCTCCCCCTGCGGCCCCCCCGCATGCAGGTCGTGGCACGGCTCGCTCTCGGCCGGAGCTGCGTACCGGGTGGTCACCCTGGACAGTGCATCGAGGGTCTCGACGGCGCTGACGTTGGGGCCGGCGTCGTTCCATTTCTTGATACCGAGGTACACCGTGAACGGCTTGCCGCCCGCGACCCACCCCTCCTCGAAGGAGCGCGACTCGATCACCGCGTTGCCTGGGAGGACCACATGGCTGCCGTCGGGGAACAGGAAGGTCCCCCTGGTAAGCGCGAAGGAGCGCGTCCCCAGGGAAGCGCCCTGTATCGCCAACTCGTACACGCCCCAGAAATAAGGGGTCTGGTACTTCCGGTAGGGGATGAACAGGGAGTGGACGCTCTGCTCGGCCATCTGGAAATGCTGCGGCTGCAGGAAAAGCCCCTGGTGCCAGAAAAGAGGTCGCTGAATTTCCATTAGTTCACCTTTACGCTGGTAATTTCCTGGGGGCCCAGCTCGATGCGGATGCTGGTCCCTGACGGACCGTTCCTCCCCGGCGCCAGCGTGGAGAGCTCGGTCACCTTCTCCTTGCCGGTACCGTAGTAACCGGTGGCGAGGCCGATATAGCGGGCGCCCTCCGCCCGGTCCCGGACGTCGTTCAGCTCCTGTCCCGGCTGAAGCGTGAACTGCTTGGCGTTGGCGACGCTGGCGTCGAAGCGGCCGCATTCCAGAAGCTTCGGGACGCCGTCCTTTTCCTGCGCCAGCTGGTTGAACCCGTTGGGGTCCTTCAGCTGGTAGATGCACAGGAACAGGGTGTGGGCATTCCTCTGGAACCGGTTCAGCTGCGGATCGGCCTTGATCAGGATGCTGATCGCCTCCTTCTTGAAGGCTTCCGCCGCCGGGCGGGACGGCTTTTTGGCAAACCAGGAACAGGAACAGCCGATGGCAGGTAAGGCCGCCAGCACCGCTATCTTCAGAATGGTCCGCATCTGTCACCCCGAGTTCCGCTTGAAGCTATGCCGGCAGTTCTTCTCGAATTCCCGCAGCAGCGACTCCTTGTACTGGCCCGAGGCAAACCACCTGCTGCAGCGCGCGTGCTTCTCCTGGTACCGCTCGAAAAGCTCCGCCTTGCGTAGCGGCCCGAACTTGAGGCCGGACGATTTTTCCTGCAGCAGGGCGGCCGGATCGAGTTCGGCGAGGAGCTCGGCGATCAGGGTCGCCGCTGCGAGCTGGAAGGAGCTGTGGGCCGCCAGGAAGGCGTGCCGGATCTGGTCCAGGTACTCCTTGACCGGCAGGTTGTCCTCCCCCAGTTCGATATTGGTCCCGATCACCTTGCGAATAGTTTCCAGTTCCGGGCTTTGCCCCAGGAGCCGCACATTGATGACGGAAACGATCTCGTTCAGCGAGTTGAAAAGCACCTCCAGGGAGCCGGCGAATTTCTCCAGCAGCTCCCCGGAGGAGAGCGTGCCGGCAGCGCCGGCGCCCCCCAGAAAGTGCAGGACGAGCCGCCTCATCTCCTGCTCCGCGGCACTCCCGGCGCCGGGAGGCGAAGCCTCGCACTCGAACCGCTGGCAGAGCGTTTCCAGTAGGCGCAGGCGCTCCCGCGGCTCGCAGCCGGAGAGTTCCCCGGCGAGATACGCGGCGACGGCGCCCTGTAGGTCGGGGGTGCGGTCGCGAGCCAATCGTCCCAGGTTGAGTGCCATTTTTTCCAGCGCTGACGCATGGTTCATAACGGCCCCAAATCATAATGCCTCACCACAGAGGCACACAGAGGAAAATCAAAAACTGATCATCTCGTTCCCAAGCTCCAGCTTGGAGACGTAAATAAATAGTACGGGAAGCTCCGCTTCATTGCATTCCCAAGCTGGAGCTTGGGAACGAGAAACAAGGGAGTTTCTCCAGCGGGAGATCAGCGCTGATCAGGTTGTTTTAAGATTTCCTCTGTGTTCCTCTGTGCCCTCTGTGGTGAGGTTTTTGATTGTTTGTAATTGCCTTTTCCTTGAAGTTTGCTGAATAGTTACCAAAAAAACAGTGGAAATAACCTTTCGCCAAACACATTGCATACCGGGTAGAGACGCATTGCATGCGTCTCAGTCTTTTCAAACCCTGGCGGCATCAATACATCCCGAGACGCATGCAATGCGTCTCTACACCTCTACACCTCTTTAGCTCAACCTCAATTGCGCTGAGGCAATTACACGTACGGGACTTGACGCTGCTTCAATCCCTCGGCCGCCTGCCGCTCGGCTGGATGAAAACCGTCTCGGCCAGATGGTCCGCCCCGGCCGCGATTCCGCCCGGGGCGGGCCCGGAAGCGACCGGCCCGGGGGCTTCGCTTTCGGGGGACGCCGGGCGATGCTGCCCCGGCCGGAGTGGTGCGGCCAGCATGGTTTCCAGCATGTCTTCGGCCGCTTCCGGCAGCCCCTGCGGATACCACGGCGCCCGGGCGGTCCGCGGTTGGAGGTAGGTCTCGTCCAGTGCGGCTTCCGGGGGGGCCGGGGCGTTCGGGGGGCGCGGACGCAGGACCACCGTTTCCATGGTCTCGTCGTCATCATCGGAGGGCGGCTTCGGCGCCGCGGCACGCCGCACCTCGGAGCGGGCCTCCTCGACCAGCCCGGCCAGGATGGTGCGCAGGGCGCCCCGGCACGGCTCCGGCAAGGAGCCCCGGCACAGTTCCGGCCCGATGGCATGAAGCGAGGGGGCATCGTTCAGAAGAAGGTAGAAGGGATAGAAGGAGAAGGGGACGATCCTGGTGCGCGCCCGGGGGATGGGGCCGAAACAGCCGGCGCGCTCCGGGCACCCGACACAGGGGAACTCGCCGTCCGGGTCAAGGCTCGCCTCGACCTGGCTGAACCGGTCGATCAGCGCCCAGCGGTCCTTGACCGTCACCAGGTCGTCGTGGTCCAGATCGTACAGGTAAAATTCGGCCAGGCCCTCCCTGCAGCAGCCGTCGCAGTGCAGGTATCTCTTGAGGGAGGTCGTGTAGGGGGTGAGCTCAAAGCGTTGCAGCAGCCCGTCATCCCGGCACAGGGTGAGCGGCAGACCGCAACCGGGGCAAACGGGATGGAAGAAGAGTCCCCTCTCGCGGCAAAGAAACAGCGGGGCCAGGGGTGTCAACGTCCCCCGGGCGTCACGCTGGGAGGAGATCAGGATAGGGACCGTTCCGGCGGCGCGCGCCGGTCCTCCCGGAAAGGCCTGCTGCCAGAAGGCGTCGATGTCGAGGTTGGTCAGGGGGCGCAGTTCGTCTGCCGCCAGCGCGTAACGGTCCTTTTGGACCTGCAGCAACACCTTTTTCAGCACGCTCCCCGCGTCGGTCAGAAATGCCGCCTTGATGAGACGGGAAACGGCTGGGGTGTCGTCGAGCACCTCGAAGGGGTAGGCCTTGTCGCGCAAGGACGGGTCGGATTGGAACAGGGAAAGCTTCAGGCGCGCATCTGACCGAGCCCCCTGCAGGTAGGGCAGAAGTGAGGCGGAGCGCTGAATGTCGAGAGCCGATGCCATAGGCATGTCCTGAACCTGTGCGCCGCGTTGTGCCAGAGATTAGAAAACCTGATTAGCATCCCACGCCGCTCCGGCGGCGCTTCGTCCAAGGGAAAGCTCTGCTACAGAATCGTAACTATTCAACACCAGTCGACCAGTCACAAACAACCCGAAGCATAAAGCCTCACCACAGAGGTACACAGAGGTACACAGAGGAAAATCAAAACATGATTTATGTTTAAAACAAAAAGACCTTAGCCTTTGGTTTAAGATTTCCTCTGTGTTCCTCTGTGCCCTCTGTGGTGAGGCTTTCGATTGTTTTTTGATCGGAAAACAGCTACTTGAATCCCCTGATAAATTTGGACAGGAAGCCTGCGGGCGGCGTGTTGCCCGTGGGACCGGCCCCTGATTCGGCACTGCTCTCCTTGGTCCTCACGGCAAAACCCGCATCGGGTTGGGCTGCTTCCACCTCGGCAAGGCGCCCCTCGCCCAGAAAGCGGAACACCGGCCCGTGGGGGCCGCACTCGATCTCGTCGCCCTGGTTCAGCCGGGCCGGCGCCTGGATCGGCCTGCCGTTCACCTTGAGCAGGCCGGCGAGGTCCTTGACGAAATAGCTCCCCTGTTGGAAAAAAATCTGGGCATGCTGGTCCTGAATCCCGCGTTGCTGCAGCACGAAATCGCACTGCGCATGCGCCCCGATCAGCACCGGCAATTCCCGGTAGCTCCGGATGGTCGGCCCGAACTGGATGATCAGGGGAGCCGTCGTCCTCCGCACCGGCAGATCCAAAGGGAGCGGGACTGCACCGGGCAACTCCCCTCCCCCGCTTGCCGGCGGGTCCGGCCGCAACGCCTCACGCAGAGGACCGGGACGCGGCGGTTGCCTGAGGGACCCGGCAGCAGGCTGCGGCACCGGCTCCGCCGCGGCCTCCCCGATCTCGGTGTTGAAGCTCACCTTGGGGCCTCCGGAGCCGAATTCGATCACGTCGCCGTTTCTGAGGACCGCCTCCCTGACCTGCTTGCCGTTCACGAAGGTGCCGAACTTGTCCTTGAGCGCCACCAGTCTGAAATGGTTTCCCTCCCGCTCTATCCTGGCGTGCTCGCGCGACACGCCAGGTTCATCGGCGGGGAAAGGCAGGGTGCAGGAGGAAATCCGTCCGATGGTTATCGACGGATCGGCGAATTCCTGGATCTGTCCCTTCAGCCCACCGTGTATATGGATCAGTTGCACAGTGATGTGCGGCGCTTTCTTCATACCTCGTCACCTTTTCACTCCATAGCGCTTGTCCGAGTCCGGCGTGGGGGCACCGGCCTGCACGATCTCCACGCGCCGGTTCAGTTGCCAGGCATCCTCGGTATGGGCGGGGCGGGCAGGAAATTCGCGCCCGTAACTGA
>DATCHY010000011.1:0-7398 GCA_036508065.1 Geomonas sp.
GGGTGGAAGAGGCCCGCGCCCTCTACGGCATCCAGCGCGCCGACCTGTTACCGAGCATCAGCGCAAGCGCCCTGGGGAGCCGTTCGCGCCTCCCTGCCGATCTGTCGCCCACCGGGGGTGCGTTGACTTCCAACACCTACCAGGCCACTCTCAATCTCAGCAGCTGGGAGCTGGACTTCTGGGGGCGGGTGCGCAGTCTCAAGGAGGGGGCGCTGGAATCGTATCTCGCCACTAACGAGGCCCGGCGTGCCGTCGTCGTCAGCCTGGTGGCGCAGGTCGCCAACACGTATCTCCAGGAACGCGAGCTGGATGAGCGAATTGCGATTGCCCGGCAAACCATCGGCACGCGGGAGGAGTCGTATCGCATTGCAAGACGGCGCTACGAGGTGGGTTATGCATCCCGGCTTGATTCCGCACAGACTGAAGCGCTGTTGAACCAGGCCCGGGCCGACCTGGCACTGTTACAGCGCCTGCGTGAGTTGAACCGAAACGCGCTGACGCTTCTGGTCGGCAGCCCCATCATATCCGACGACCGGCTGCTGTCGCAGATCGAAGGCGGCTTTTTGCGGGACATTTCGCCCGGGCTCCCTTCAGACTTGCTGATCTACCGTCCCGACGTGATCGCTGCAGAGCACAGCCTGAAGGCAGCCAATGCCAGCATCGGCGCAGCAAGAGCAGCATTCTTGCCGCGTATCGCCCTAACCGGTGATTTAGGGAGCGCCAGCAGCGAACTGAATGGTCTGTTCGGCTCGGGCAGCCTGGTCTGGAGTTTTACCCCGAGCCTGTCGCTCCCTATATTCCAAGGGGGCCGAAACGTGGCCAATCTCGACCTGTCCAAGGCACGCCGGAACATCGCCGTGGCAGATTACGAACGAACCATCCAGAACGCTTTCCGCGAGGTCGCTGACGCGCTGGCCGAGCGCCGCTGGCTCGCCGATCAGCTTGCCGCTCAACAGACGACCCTGGCAGCCCAGAACGACCGCGCACACCTGGCGAAGTTGCGCTACGACAGCGGCGCGGCGCCCTATCTTGAGGTGCTGGATGCCGAGCGCGACCGGTTCACTGCCGAGCAGGCGCTGGTGCAGACACGGCGCGCCCTGCTTGCCAGCAGCGTCAGCCTATATGCGGCGCTGGGCGGCGGGGCTCCGGGCCAGGCGCTTGATTCGGCTCCGATGAAGGGCCCAAGGCCCGCAGCAATCATGGAGACAGGACAATGACTCAGCAGCGGAAAAAATGGCTGTTAAGAGCAGCAGGTGCGCTGGCAGTTGGCATTCTGGCCCTGGCCGCCTGGCAGAGATATGGCGGCAACAAAAAGGATGAGGGTGTTGTCAGCGGCAACGGCCGGATCGAGGCGGTGGAGATCGATGTTGCGGCCAAGACGGCCGGACGGGTGAAGGATATCCTCGTGCATGAAGGGGACTTCGTCAAAGCGGGGCAGGTGGTGGCACTGATGGATATCGAGGTACTAGACGCCCAGCACCGGGAGGCCAAGGCCCAGTTGCAGCAGGCGCAAAGCGCCGTTGCGACCGCCCGCAGCCAAACGGTCCAACGAAGCAGCGAAAAAGCGGCGGCGCTGGCGGTGGTCGCGCAGCGCGAGGCCGAACTCGGAGTATCCAAAAAGCGTTTATCCCGTTCCTCAACACTGGCCGCCGAAGGCGCGACTTCCCAACAGGAGGCCGACGACGATCGCGCGAAGTACGACAGTAGCGCTGCCGCGACAGGCGCGGCGCGTGCCCAGGTCGCCGCTGCCCAAGCCGCCATTGTGACGGCACGAGAGCAGGTTGCCGGGGCGGAATCGAACGTCGAAGCCGCTCGTGCCACGGTCGAGCGTATCCAGGCAGATATCAAGGACAGTGCTCTGAAATCCCCCCGTGACGGGCGCGTGCAGTATCGCATCGCCCAGCCCGGCGAGGTAGTTGGTGCCGGCGGTCGGGTGCTGAGCCTGGTCGATCTTAGCGATGTCTACATGACGTTCTTCCTCCCGACGAACAGCGCCGGGAGGATTGCGCTCGGCACCGAAGTACGGCTGATCCTCGACGCCGCCCCACAGTATGTTGTTCCCGCAAAGGTATCATTCATCGCCGACGTAGCCCAGTTCACCCCCAAAACGGTGGAGACGGCAAGCGAACGGGAAAAGTTGATGTTTCGCATTCGGGCCCAGGTCCCCGTGGAGCTGCTCAAAAAACATATCCTCCAGGTGAAGACCGGACTTCCAGGCATGGCTTATGTCCGGCAGGATCCCAAGGTGCCGTGGCCGACCCGTCTGCAGGTGAGGCTGCCGCAGTGAGTGGGGAAGATCTCGCACACGGCTTTGCACCATCTGCCTCCCCCCCCGCGGTCCGGTTGCACGAAGTCACTCTCCGCTACGGCAAAACATTGGCTCTGGATGCGGTCACTCTCGATCTCCCCTCCGGCTGCATGGTCGGTGTCATCGGGCCCGACGGTGTGGGCAAGTCCAGCCTGTTCTCACTGGTTGCCGGCTCGCGGGTCATCCAGGCCGGGCAGATAGAAGTCCTGGGGGGCGACATGGCCGACCGTCATCACCGACGCAAGGTCTGCCCGCGGGTGGCCTACATGCCGCAGGGGCTCGGCAGGAACCTCTACCCGACGCTATCGGTATTCGAAAATGTCGACTTCTTCGCCCGCCTGTTCGGTCAGGGCCGCCAGGAGCGCGAGCGGCGTATCGGCGGATTGCTTCAAGCCACCGGACTGGACCCCTTTGCCGACCGTCCCGCCGGCAAGCTCTCCGGCGGCATGAAGCAGAAGCTGGGGCTTTGCTGCGCGCTGATCCACGACCCCGACCTCCTGATCCTCGATGAACCGACCACCGGCGTCGATCCTCTGTCGCGCCGCCAGTTCTGGGAACTGATCGACCGTATCCGCGCCAAACAGCCAGGCATGAGCGTGCTGGTTGCCACCGCCTACATGGAGGAGGCGGCGCGCTTCGACTGGCTGGTGGCGATGAACGTCGGGCGCGTGCTCGCCACCGGCACGCCGTATGAACTCCTGGCCCACACCGGAGCCAAAACGCTGGAGGCGGCGTTTATCGCCTTGCTGCCGCAGTCGCAGCGCGACGGCTACCAGCCGGTCATCATCCCCCCCCGCGAGGCAGGCGCCACTGTAGCGACAGCCATCGAGGCACACGGTCTGACGATGCGCTTTGGCGATTTCACCGCGGTCGACCATGTGAGCTTCCGCATCGAGCAGGGAGAAATCTTCGGCTTTCTGGGGTCCAACGGCTGCGGCAAGACCACCACCATGAAGATGCTGACCGGCCTGTTGCCGGCAACAGAAGGGGAGGCCTGGCTGTTCGGAAGGCCAGTGGATCCGCACGACATCGACACCCGTCGGCGCGTCGGCTACATGACCCAGTCGTTTTCCCTCTACGACGAGTTGACGGTCAGGCAAAACCTGGTACTGCATGCGCGTCTGTTCAGGATGCCGGCCAAGCGGATCAAGGAGCGTGTGCAGGAGATGGCGCGGCGTTTCGGCCTGAGCGAAGTAATGGAGAGGCGCCCCGTCGCGCTCCCGCTGGGCCAGCGCCAGCGCCTCTCCCTGGCGGTGGCTATGATCCACGAGCCGGAGATGCTGATCCTCGACGAACCGACCTCCGGGGTTGACCCGGTGGCGCGCGATGCCTTCTGGCAGATCATGATCGACCTGGCGCGCCAAGACAAGGTCACCATTTTCATCTCCACCCACTTCATGAACGAAGCGCAACGCTGCGACCGGATTTCGCTTATGCACGCGGGGCGGGTTCTGGTCAGCGATGCGCCGGCGGCGCTTGTCGAGGCTCGCGGTGCAAACACGCTGGAAGAGGCATTCATAGGCTATCTGGAAGACGCAGCTCGGGAGACGGCCGGCTCTCCCCCGACGGCTGCCGAGGCGGCTGCCGTTGCTCCCCTCCCCACCAACACGCCGGCCCAACCGGAGGGAGCAGCCGGGACGAGCCGCTTCAGCCTCCGCCGCCTCTTCAGCTACACCCGGCGCGAAGCGCTGGAACTGCGCCGCGACCCGATCCGCCTGGCCCTGGCACTGCTCGGGAGCGCCCTGCTGATGCTGGTTATAGGCTACGGCATCAACATGGATGTGGAGGACCTCTCCTTTGCGGCTCTTGATCGGGACGATACCGTCATCAGCCGCGACTACCTGCTCAATATCGCCGGTTCGCGCTATTTCAGAGAACGCCCCCCCATAAAGGACTATGCCGAACTGGATCAACGGATGCGCGCCGGCGAAATCAGCCTGGCCATCGAGATCCCCCCCGGCTTCGCACGCGACCTGCGCCGCGGCACACCGGTCGCCGTGGGGGCCTGGATCGACGGCGCCATGCCCACCCGTGCCGAAACAGTGAGCGGCTATGTGCAGGGGATGCACGCCCAGTGGCTGGCGACCATGGGGCGGCAGAGAATTGGCGCCGCTGCGGCAGCAGGATCGGCCACCATCGAGACCCGCTTTCGCTACAACCCGGACGTCAGGAGCCTGCCGGCCATGGTGCCGGCAGTGATCCCGCTGCTGTTGATGCTGATCCCGGCCATGCTGACCGCGCTGTCGGTGGTGCGGGAGAAAGAGCTCGGTTCCATCGTCAACCTGTATGTCACCCCGGTCACACGGCTGGAGTTTCTGCTCGGCAAGCAGCTTCCGTACATAGCCCTCGCGATGCTGAGCTTTCTGCTGCTTACGGCGCTGGCAGTATTCGTCTTTAGCGTACCAATCAAGGGGAGTTTTCTCACCCTCGCCGCAGCGGCGGTGCTGTATGTCATCTGCGCCACCGCCTTCGGGCTGGTGATTTCGAGCTTCATGCACAGCCAGATCGCCGCGCTGTTCGGCACGGCGGTACTGACCATTCTGCCGGCAGTCCAGTTCTCGGGAATGCTCGATCCGGTCTCTTCGCTGGAAGGAGCGGGCGCCTTTATCGGGCACATCTACCCGACCACCCATTTCCTGACCATTGCGCGCGGCACCTTTTCCAAGGCGCTTGGTTTCGCCGATCTCCGCGCCTCTTTTATTCCTCTGCTGCTGGCTGTGCCCGTACTCACCGGCCTGGGCGCAGCGCTGCTTAAAAAACAGGATCACTGACCATGCGCGCCGCCAATATCCTCCACCTTGGCATCAAGGAACTGCGCAGCCTGCTGCGCGACCCGATGATGGTAGTGCTGATTGTCTATTCCTTCACCTTCTCGATCTACACAGCCGCAACGGCCATGCCCGAGACCCTGCACAAGGCGCCGATCGCCATTGTCGACGAGGATCGCTCACAACTCTCCATGCGCATCGCCGATGCCTTCTATCCGCCACACTTCGTGACACCGGTGCTGATCACGCAAGCCGAGATGGATGCCCGGATGGACGCCGGTCTCGACACCTTTGCGCTCAATATCCCCCCGGACTTCCAGCGCGATGTGCTTGCCGGACGCGAGCCCGTAGTCCAGCTCAATGTCGATGCGACCCGGATGAGCCAGGCCTTCGCCGGCAGCGGGTATATCCAGACCATCGTCGGGAGCGAAATCAGCAGCTTCCTCCAGGGGCATCGGTCAAACGCGACACCATCGGTGGATCTCGCCCTGCGGGCGCGCTTCAACCCCGGGTTGAACAAATCCTGGTTCGGCTCGGTCATGGAGGTCATCAACAATGTCACCATGCTCTCTATCGTTCTCACCGGCGCGGCTCTGCTCCGAGAACGGGAACACGGCACGGTGGAGCACCTGCTGGTGATGCCGGTAACGCCCTTCGAGATCATGACGGGCAAGGTGTGGGCCATGGCGCTGGTAGTGCTGGTGGCCTCGGCCTTTTCGCTGAAAATCGTCGTCCAGGGACTGCTCTCGGTGCCCATCGAAGGCTCGATCGCTCTGTTCCTGGTCGGCACCGCGCTGCACCTGTTTGCCACCACGTCACTGGGGATCTTTCTCGGCACGCTTGCCCGCTCCATGCCGCAGTTCGGCCTGCTGCTGATGCTGTTGCTGTTGCCTCTGCAAATCCTGTCGGGGGGGACGACACCCCGCGAGAGCATGCCGGAATTCATCCGGTTCGTGATGCTGGCGGCGCCGAACACCCATTTCGTCATGCTCGCCCAGGCGATCCTGTACCGTGGAGCGGGGTTTGCGATTGTCTGGCCCCAGTTCATCGCTTTGGCACTGATCGGAGTAGTCCTGTTTTCGCTTTCGCTGGCACGCTTCCGCAAAACCATAGGAACCATGGCGTGAAACAAGCACGCCGCCTCTACTGCTGAAGATCGCAATGTCAGGCAGGCTCCAACCTGAGCAGTTGATCACCCATTAGTCTTCAGATAGAGAGTAGTTGTCGCCTGAGTTGGATCAGAAGGATAGCAGGGTAGGGTAGGGGGATGTGTCTATTTCAATACGCAGTTGCAGTCCGCGTCCTTTCGACTTGCCATGATCGAGGGATCCGGTTCCGCAACCGCTTCCGTGATTTAGTCGCTTTGCCATGCCTGCGCTGCAAAACGATCAGAGCTTTCGGGAGTTTTAGCCTATCCTGACAGCAAGCATGGAGATAGAGCCGCCATCAATACCCTCTACCGGAAAAACGACCGGTTCATTGTCCTTACGAAGGCCAAGCACATAGAGTAACGGCAGGTAGTGGTCCGGCGTCGGGACAGAGAGCATCGCGTCAGGACCGAGACGGTCGTAAGCGACGACCCGGGCATCATCCCCCTTGAGTAACAGTTCCCGCACCTGCCTTTCGAATCGCAACGCCCAGTCAAAGGGAGGAGCATCTTGGATCCCCCAAGCGTAGCTGCGTAGGTTATGAACGAGATTGCCGCTGCCAATGATCAGGATGCCTTCTTCCCGCAGTGACCTGAGCCGTTTCCCCAATTCATAGTGGAAAATGGGGGGTTGCCTGTGATCGATGCTCAATTGCACGACCGGAATATCGGCGTCGGGAAAGACGTGAGTAAGCACCGACCACGTTCCGTGGTCAATCCCCCAGCTTTCATCAAGTTCCACAGAAACCGGAGATAAAAGATCTTTTACGCGCCGGGCAAGCTCGGGGCTGCCGGGTGCAGGATATTCCACCTCGTGTAGCTCTTTTGGGAATCCGCCAAAATCGTGAATGGTACGCGGGGTAAGATTGGCAGTCACCGCGCAACCCGGAATGTACCAGTGGGCTGACACGACAAGCACGGCTCTGGGGCGGGGAACTGTCTTACCCAGGGACGCCCAGGAATCAGTGTAAACATTTTTCGACAATGCATTCATCGGATTGCCATGTCCGATAAAGATAGCCGGCATAGTTACAGACATTGTGAAAGATCTCCTCGTTGCCGACAATTGTTACCCAATGAACTCTAGCACATTATTTGTTCTTCTCATGGTGAAAGGTGTCCCTTTTGTGACATACCTTTGCATCAAGCTGTGTGACTCTAAAAATTCCAATCTC
>DATCHY010000012.1:0-2546 GCA_036508065.1 Geomonas sp.
ACATGGTGCTGAGAAAAAGCATCTCCCTGCCGATCCTGACGCTTGAGGGTGACAAGCCGAGCAGCATCGACGCCAGGACCAAGATCAGGGTGGAAGGGTTTCTGGAGCTGCTGGAGGATCGCCGGTAATATCCGTTTCGCAACTGCAGTCTGGTGGAACGCACACTGCGCGCTGCTCTCATTCGGGCGACGCACATGGCTCCGCAACCAGAAAAATATACAATGGCTTCTCTATTTGGCAAGCCCGGGTAGTGAAATAAAGATCTTAGCCCTTTCTCCGTGAGTCCCGTTATTCAGCACGCTGCGAAACTTTTCCATCCAGGTTACCTAGGGGCGACCCGTTGGGTCGCCCTGTTGCCAGGGCCGATCAGAAACCTTGTCTGAATGAACCGAAATCAAAGGCAGGGCGACCCAACGGGTTAGCAAGGGACAGCTGGCCGGACTGAATAAATTACGCAAAATTGAATCTGAGAGCCGCCGCATACCAGTGTCGGCCCAGGCCAAATCAGGAGTGAATACCGCACGTGCCAGATACCTTGAAAATCGGAATTGACCTCGGGAGCAGAAAGGCGAAGTTCGCGCTGATGCGCGGAGCAGAGATCGTCAGGCTCGCAGACCTGGACACCATCGCCTTCTACAAGAAATACGGCAGTATCGTCGGCGAGGAGCTCTCGCTCGATCTGCTGGGAAGCGGCATCTTTACGGCGGGAGAGCTGGCCGAGGCAGCGATCACCGTTACCGGGTACGGCCGCAACAGCATCAACCTGCACGGCGCCCGCGTGGTCTCGGAGATCAAGGCACACGTCGCCGGCGCCCGCGCCCAGACCGGCCTTGCCGACTTCACCCTGCTCGACATGGGGGGCCAGGATACCAAGGTGGCGCACGTGGTGGCCGGCAGGCTCAACGACTTCGTCATGAACGACAAGTGCGCCGCCTCCAGCGGCCGCTATCTGGAGAACATGGCGGCCGTGCTGGAGGTGAGCCTCGACGAGCTCTCCTCCTACTCCGATGAGCCGATCCCGCTGGACGCCACCTGCGGCATCTTCGGGGAGAGCGAGCTGATCGGCCAGATCCTGCGCGGCCATCCGCTCTCCAGGCTGTGCGCCGGGGTGAACCTCACCCTGGTGAAAAGGGTCCTGCCGATGCTTAAGCGCTTCCCCTCGGAAACCCTGGTCATCACCGGCGGTGTGGCGCTGAACGGCGCCATGGTGGCCCTGCTGGCGGGGAGCTGCGGCATGGCCGTCGTGGTCCCGGAACACCCGCAGCATAACGGCGCCATCGGCTGCGCTACGCTTTAGCCAGATTTTCCTTGAAATTTCAGCTCCGCGCGTTTACCCTCACCCGAAGCTTAATTTTCCCGGAGGGGCATCATGCGCATCACCAAGAAGGACTGGATCTTCATAGCAATCATAGCGGCAGTCTTTGCCACCTTCTATGCCATTTCCGGCGCGGAGAAGACCAAGCGGGTCCCCCTGGACGACAAGCATAAACCCTCCTACGAGCTGTTCAAGAAGACCCAGAGCAAGATGGAAGCGGACAAGGGGTGCCCTGCCTGCCACTTCGAGCCCGGCGGCGTCCCGTTCCCGCCCAAGCATCCGGTGAAACCGAAGGATGGCCCGATGCGCTGCCTGTTCTGCCACAAGCTGAAGCTCGCCGGGGTGTGACCACCCTCAACCTGACCTCCGAGCTGGAGCGGCTGATAGGCGACATAACCGACCGCTGTCCCGACCTGCAGCACGTTGCACCCGAGCGGGTCCTGGTCTGCGTCTCCACCGGGCGGCCCAGCGCGGGGGGGAGCCTGGCGAAGATCCACCCCTTGCGCTTTGCCGGCGGAGAAAAGTCGGTGACCTCCAGGCGCGGCAGGCGCCGGGTCGTCTGCACCATGCCGACCATCACGCACCAGGGAGAAGAGATGCTCTATGTCATCTACTTCCTGGTGCCCCGTTTCCTGGGACTCCCGTTCCGGGAGAAGCTCATCACCGTCTTTCACGAGCTGTACCATATCTCCCCCGCCTGCGACGGCGATATCCGGCGCTTCCCCGGCAGGAACTACGCCCACGGCTCCTCCACCAAGAGCTACAACGCCCTGATGGGGAGCCTGGTGGATGCCTACCTGGAGCGGCTCCCCGAGCTCTCCAGGCTCCGTTTCCTCGAGGGGGACTTAGCCGAGCTGCGCGAGCGCCACTGCGCCATCGTGGCCCGTCGCCTGCAGGCGCCGCGCATCTGCATCAGCCCCGGATAACGACGCGCCGGGACTTGACTTTTGGCCAGCATACTATATGGTTTCAGCCCTTTACCTGCCGTCAGGGCACCCGGGAGTATCCGCATCATGCAGAAGCTTGAATCGATGATCAGCAAGAAATTTGACGAATTGGCTGAGAAGGCGAAAAAGGTCAACGCCTCCCAGCAGGTGACCGACGTCGCGGCGGTGGTCGACTCGAAAAAGTTTCAGGACTGGGCCAACTCGGCCCTGGTTCTCCTGCAGAAGGTGTTCGGAGAAAAGAGCGTCTACTACCGGAACTTCCAGGCCATCTACTCCAAGATCAT
>DATCHY010000013.1:0-2582 GCA_036508065.1 Geomonas sp.
CGCCTCGAGCAGGAGAGTCAGCGAGTCGCGCATCGCCTCGTCAAGCTCGCCGGTCATCCCGAAATCGAGAAGGGAGAGCCGCCCGTCGGGCATAACCAAGACATTGCCGGGATGCGGATCGGCGTGAAACAACCCTTCTTCGAAGATCGTTTGTAATACCAGTTTCACCAGGATGTTGATCAACCGCGGCATCGCTTCCGGGTGCAGCCTGGCGTAAAGATCGACCCGTTCGCCGGCTGAAAACTCCATCGTGAGCACGGTTGCGCCTGAATACTCCGCCACGACGTCTGGGATCCAGAGGTCAGGAACATCTGCCAGCGCGGTGCGAAAGAGCACTATGGAACGCGCTTCGCGACTGAAATCGGTTTCCCGGCACAGGCTGATAGCAAACTCACGCACCATAACGGGGAGGTCGAGCGCGCGCAGGCGCGGAAAGAGGCTTTCCACCAACGCTACCAGGTAGTTCAACGCCGCGATATCCGTGGCAATCATCGTTTCAAGGCCGGGCCGCTGCACCTTCACTGCCACATGGCGCCCGTCCTGCATGGTCGCTTCATGCACCTGGGCGATGGTGGCGGCGGCTAGCGGCGTTTCGCTGAAGGAAGCGAACAACTCCGTCAACGGGGCCCCCAATTCGAGCTCTACCGTCGAGCGCACCGCGTCAAAGCCGAGCGCCGGCAACTGGTCATGCAACTGCTCCAACTCATCTATGTAGGCGTCTGGCAGCAGGTCGCGCCGCATCGCGAGTACTTGTCCGAACTTGAGAAAAGCCAGCCCCAGTTCCTCGAAGGTTTCCCGTACCTCTTTCGGCGGCGGCCAATGTCTCTTGCCACGCAGCACGCTTAGGAACTTGTGCCGGGCGAGAACGCGCATGATCTGCATCACTCTCGGCGCCGCTCGCAGCAGGCTGCTTTTCTCCGGGTCGATCATTACTGCCATGGGTTCCTCCCAATAGTCCAAACCGTGCGCGACGGTGCCAAGGAACCGGACCCTGCCAGACTCCTTGCCGTCCCGAGGCGGCTTCGGAACTCCGGCCGTCTTCACCTTGGAAACTCGTGGCTTCGCGGCGCGTTCAGTTTAGCATTATAGCACCCCAATCAGCCTGTGCCTTCAGCCGCGTGGCGAGGAGGAGCCGGGTCCGGCCGGCTCACCGCTAAAAACCGAACAGATTCTTGAAGAAATTCCGCACCTTCCCTGCAAAAGTCCTGTCGACCTTCCTCTGCATGCCGCTGATATCCGGCGTCTCCGCCAGAGCCTGCCGGTACTCCGCCTCGGTCAACACCCCTTTCTCCCGCAGGAGCCGCAGCACCATGTCGGAGCGCTTCAGCACCCGGTCCATGTGCCGGTACGGGTTGTAGACCTTCTGCGGGCCGGGGAGCATGGCGGTGAGGAAGGCGCATTCCCGGGGGGTGAGGGAACTGGCCGGCTTGTCGAAATAGTAGCTGGCGCCATGTCCGATCCCATGCACCATGGGGCCGAGCTCAACGATATTGAGGTAGAGTTCGAGGATCCGCCCCTTGGTCAGCTCCTGCTCCATCCGCTTGGCGAGGTAGATCTCCTCGATCTTGCGGGTAACGGTCTTTTTCCGGGAGAGGAAGAGGTTCTTCGCCGTCTGCTGGGTGATGGTCGACGCGCCGCGGGCGAAGCGCTTCTTCTCCAGGTCATACTTGATGGCATTCTTGATCGCTTTTACATCGACCCCCTCGTGCCGGTAGAAGTTGGCGTCTTCCGCAACGATGACCGCCCACTCCATTTCCGAAGGGATGCTTTTCGACGGGGTCCACCAAGGGTTCCGAGGCCCGACGACGAAGGGGTGCAGCTTCCCCTGCCAGTCCTTAACCTGGATGGTCAGGTTCATCTTCCGGTCGGCAAGCTCCGACACCGACGGGAGGCGGTAGAGCGCGATGCCGATCCAGCCGGCGTAGAGGACGATAGCGCCGACGGCGATGGCCGCCAGCCATTTTAAAGCTTTCAATTGTGCCTCGCATGGGAAAAATATTCCCGTACGATAGCAGATGTTCGGGTACCAGGGGTCGGGTTTTTTTCAACCTATTGATTTACAATGAGGCTCAGGCCAGGGTTGGTCTAATTGGGCGCCGATGCCGGGTCTAAATTCGAAGACGGTCAATAGGCGGTTGTCTAGGGGGACGCCCAGACGTATATAAGTTTCTATCCCCCGGCGTCAGGGATATCTTCCCCCTTAAGGAAAGTCTTCAAGGTACCAAGCGGGTAGGGCGATGTCGAGGCACCAGAGCACCCGCATCATCAATGATATCCGCTTCCTGTTGAAATCCGGGGAGCACCCTGACCAGATGCCCATCTCTCAAATCAGAATCGACGTCCCATGTCGAGCGCAGAATAATTCTATGTCCGTCAACAGCACACCGAAGCACAATTTCACCGTTGTCGGATGATAGCGGCCCGGACACTCTGACAGTTTCCATCCCATAAGCCTCCAAACCCCGAAGCTCTGGTAATGCTCGCGAATGACGAGACAGTCGTGCTGTTGAAGGTCTGGTTGCGCCAACCTTGCACCAAAACACTTCACTGAGCAATTCGTCCTGTAAGGTTATGAGTAATTA
>DATCHY010000014.1:0-3375 GCA_036508065.1 Geomonas sp.
GGCGCGCGGGCCATCGGGACGCGGCTCTCCGAGGAAGTCTTCAACCGGGTGCTGCTGGAAAAAAGGAAGTGGGTGGGTCGGGCCTTCGTGGTGAACGACTGGTACTTTACCGCATACGAGCCGATCCTGGACCTGCGCGGCCAGGCGATCGGCTCGCTCTACGTCGGGATGCTGGAAAAGCCGTACACCGAGATGCAGAAAAACGTCAACTCCATCCTGTTCATCGTCCTCTTCGTCACCTCGCTGATCGGCATCGCGGTCTCCGGGTTCATCGGCACCCTGCTGGCGCGGCCGATCAGGGAACTGGAAAAGCTGGCCCACAGGGTGGCGCTCGGCGAGCGCGACCTGCAGATGGAGCTGCGCTCGACCGACGAGGTCGGCGATCTGGCCGACGCCTTCAACCTGATGACCCGGGCGCTGACCCGCCAGGAGGCGGAGATCGGCCTGCTGCACCGCGGGCTCGAGCTCAAGGTGCAGGAGCGCACCGCGCAACTGAGCGAAAAGAACCGCCTCCTGCTGCAGACCCAGGCGGATCTGGCGCGGGCCGAGAAGCTGGCTGACCTCGGGATCGTCGCCGCCGGAGTCGCCCACGAGATCAACACCCCGCTCGCCATCATCCGGGGCAACACGGAGGTGCTGGAGATGTGCCTGCCCCCCGAGCATGCCAACCGGGAGGAGGTCGAGATCATCAGCCAGCAGACCGAGAGGATGGCAAAGATCGTCGGCAACCTGCTGGCGTTCGCCCGGCAGAAGTCGCTGGACCGCAGGGAGTTCGCGATCCACGAGATCCTGGACGACATCCTGAGCCAGATCGGGCACCAGGCGGCCATGGGCGCCGTTACGGTGCTGCGGGAGTACGCGCCGGACCTCGCCCTGATCAAGGGAGACGCGGACCAGCTCAGGCAGGTCTTCAGCAACCTGATCCTCAACGCCGCCCAGGCCATGCCGAAGGGGGGGACGCTGACCCTGGCGACCGGGTCGCTCGGCCCCGGCAAGGGGTGCCTGGTCGAGATCGCCGACACGGGCCCGGGGATCCTCCCCGAGCACCTGGAAAAGATCTTCACCCCCTTTTACACCACCAAGGGGAACGGCAGCGGGCTCGGCCTTTCCGTCTCCTACGGCATCGTGAAGGATCACGGCGGCGACATCCAGGTGGAGAGCTCCCCGGACGGGACCCGCTTCCGGATCGTCATCCCAGGAGAGAGTCCTCTGGAAACGGCAGGTGACCCTCCTCCCTGTCCCCGGTCCACCTGATAATCCACTTGACAACGGTGCCTTATCGGTGTCAGATCTTCCAGCGCACCGGCAGCATCGGCAGCACAGAAAATGGACCAGAGAATTGAACGAGCAGCGCGGGCCGGAACGCTCGCGAAAAACAGTACAACAATAAAAGGAGCAACTGCATGTCTATAGGATGGGAATGGAGCGACAACCTGGCGACCGGCGTGACCGAGATCGACAACCAGCACAAGGAGATTTTCAGCAGGGCCGGCAAGCTTTCTGCGGCCTGCAGCGAGGGAAAGGGAAAGGAAGAAGTGTTGCGGCTACTTCTGTTCCTCGAAGACTACATCAAGGAGCATTTCGCCGCGGAGGAAAGGCTTCAGTTACGGCACGGCTATCCGGACTACGCGGCCCACAAGTCGCAGCACACGCGCTACATCAGCGACGTTGCCCGTCTGACAACCGCGTTCAGGGAGGAAGGGGCTACACTGTCGCTCGTGATCATGACCAACAAGACCCTGGCTTCCTGGCTGGTGCAGCACATCGGCAAGACCGACAGGGAGTTCGCGAACTACCTGCGCGAACAGGCAGCTGCCTAAGCGCGGGGAGCCGGGAGCCGCAGGCCCGTAAGCCCGCCCGTTACGTCGGGGGGAGTTTCGGTCCGGCTGCGGGAGCGGGCTTGCGGGCCGCGTCTTTGCCGGCCGAGTCCTTGCCGGCTTCACGAACGGGCCTCTTATGCCTCGACCGTGACCGCGCGCGCTCGCTCGGCACCGCCTTGACCGGCGCTTTGGTCTGGTTTTTCTGCGCCTGCACTTTCGGCGCCGGCTCGACCCGGTTGGGCGACTTTAGCCTGGCGATCAGATCCCGTGCCCAATCCAGATCCCCTTCACAGCATTCCGCTGCGACATACTGCAGGTCCTCCGGGGTAGTCTTGGTGCACTTGATCTTGAAGAGCCTCTCTATCAGCTCTTTGGACCAATAATACTCCCGGATGATTTTCTTGCCGTCAATCTCGTCATACGTGTAGTCCGTGCAGGGGACGACGCTCTTGAGCCACTGCGGCGACACTTTGAGTCGTGCCGAAGCGGTGGTTTTTTCATGGCTTTCGGTTTCCAGTTTTTTCCGCACCAGCGCCTTGCCTTCAGCCGTTGCCTCGGCAGGGGCAGCACTTTCCACCAGGCGCGCCAGATAGCCGGCAAGATCCTCCAGCGCATCGTCGGCGAGCGCCGTCAGTGCGATCTCCGAGGTGTGAACGACCCCGTGGTGATCGACGCTAAAGCCGACCGTAACGTCGCTGTCACCTTCCTGTTGACCGATACTGACCTCCAGGTCGAAGGGGCGTTCCGAAAGCTCCTCAGCCGCCTCTCCCTCCAACGCGTCCAGTACCGCCTCGCTCAATCTCTCCTTGAGCGGTCCGTCCTCCGGTCTGAAATAGGCATGACCGCGCAACTGTTCCAAATGATCCGATATGATTCCGAGGTTTTTTGATGTCATGATGAAATCCTGTCGATTACTTTTCCTAGATTTTCAGGCACCTATCGCTCTACGCCTGCTGCACCAGCGACTGCTGCCGCCAGAAGCGGTGGCGCACCGGGGCCGCCGCAGACTGCCATTGCCAGGCCTGGGCCCACGTTGTGCAATCGCTTACCCTACCACAAGGACGGCGGATCGCATACAAATCATTTTTCAACCAGCAGAGCTGCCACCGGCAAAGGTTAGGCAAACACCTCTGTCTGAGAGGATACCCGAACGGTAACATTCTTTTGAATTTTTGCAGGAAAAAAAAGGGAGCCATTGGCTCCCGGACATCCTGCAGCATGAAGATGCATTGAAAGACTATCACCTGTCACAGAGTCAGGAACCAGATCCCATAGCGTGATATAACTGAGCCGGCAGGAACGGCTTTCTGACAATGTTGCGCGTGCCCGTCCCCAGACCCAGTGCAGCAATTTCCTGGGTGCGGGCGCTACCGCTGCAGAAAATTATGCGCGCGTCGCTGGTATGGGCGAGTATCTCGCGTGCGGCCTCGATGCCGCACTTATACGGCATGTCTATATCCATTATCGTTATGTCGGGAAGATGCTCGCGGTATTGTTCAACGGCTTCCACTCCATTGGCGGCTTCCGCCACGATAACATAATTCTCTTTCTCAAT
>DATCHY010000015.1:0-2510 GCA_036508065.1 Geomonas sp.
CTTCGTTACCACGCACTACATGGAGGAGGCGGAGTGCTGCGATCGCCTCGGGTTCATCTTCGGTGGCGAGCTGATCGCTCTCGGGAGCCCGGCGCAGCTGAAGCTCCGGTTTCCGGGCGAGATCGTCGAACTGGGGTGCGAGCGCCCTTTCGAGGTGCTGGAGCGGGTCGAGTCCCTTCCCGGGGTGCGCCAGGCGGCCCTGTTCGGGGCGGGACTGCACGTTACGGTCAAAAGCGCCCAGGAGGCGATTCCCCTCATCCGGGCGGCCCTACCTGACCTGGCGCTGCGGCTGGAACGAAAGCCCCCATCGCTGGAGGATCTGTTCGTCTCGTTCATGGAGGCTCATGACAGAGGGGGGGAAGCGTCGCCGCTGGTGCTCCCCGACCCAGCCGAACCCCGGGCAAAGTCATGAAGCTCAAGAGGGTGTCGGCCATCGCCCGGAAGGAATTCCTCCATGTCGTGCGCGACTGGAGGAGCCTCGGCATCGGGATCGCCATTCCGATCGTGATGCTGTTTCTGTTCGGCTACGCCCTCACCCTCGACGTTGACCGGGTGCCGCTGGTCGTCTGGGACCAGAGCGCAACCCCGGCAAGCCGTGACTTTGTGAGCGCGTTCAGCGCCTCGCGCTACTTCGCGCTGGTGCAAAACGCCGGAAGCTACCGGGAGATCGAGCGGGCCATAGACTCGCGGCGTGCGGTCATTGCCCTGGTGGTCCCGGTGGACTTCGCCGGCCGGCTCGCCTCCGGCCGCGGCGTCTCGGTGCAGGCGAT
The DNA here is from genome assembly GCA_036508065.1 of Geomonas sp. Taxonomy (GTDB): domain Bacteria; phylum Desulfobacterota; class Desulfuromonadia; order Geobacterales; family Geobacteraceae; genus Geomonas. The sequence continues at coordinate 771 of DATCHY010000015.1, forward strand.
ACTGGACGGCAGCGACTCCAATGTTGCGGCCTTTGCCCTTGGCTACGCCGAGGCGGTAACCGGCGGCTTCAGCGAGCGCGTCACCGTTGACCTGCAGCGCAGGAGCGGCAGGCCGCCCCCCGCTCGGGGGCTGGAATTGCAGCCGCGGGTCTGGTTCAACACCGACATGGAGTCGCGCAACTACATCTTCCCCGGACTGATAGCCATCGTCATGATGGTGATAGCGGCGCTTCTCACCTCGCTCACCTTCGCGCGCGAATGGGAGGGCGGCACCATGGAGCAGCTGATCGCGACGCCGGTGACCGGCGGGGAGCTGATCCTCGGCAAGCTGGTCCCCTATTTTGCCATCGGCATGCTCGACCTGCTGCTTTCCGTGCTGGTCGGGGAGTTCTTCTTCCAGATACCGCTGCGCGGGGAGATCTGGCTCATCTTCGCCGCCTCGTCCATCTTCCTGGTCGGGGCGCTGGCGCTCGGGATGCTGATCAGCATCATCACCAAGAGCCAGTTTCTGGCCAGTCAGATCGCCCTGGTCGCCACCATGCTGCCGGCCTTTCTCCTCTCCGGATTCGTCTTTCCGATCGCGAACATGCCGTACCCGATCCAGCTCTTCACCCATATCATCACCGCACGCTACTTCGTGGTGCTGCTGCGCGGCATTTATCTGAAGGGGCTGGGGCTCGGAACCCTGGCCGGCGAAGCGCTGCTGCTCGCCCTCTTCGCGGTCCTCGTGCTCGCCCTGGCGCACCACAAATTCAGGAAGAAGATCGAGTGAGGGATGAGACGAACCAAAAACTGGTAGCCAGAGACGGAGGACACAGGGGATTGGATACACGTAGGGTGGGCCGTGCCCACCAACCACCCTCGGTCGGTGAGCAACGGCTTCCGGTGGGCACGGCCCACCCTACGGTTTTGGTTGGATTTTTAGATCACCATTCATCCGTGTCTGATTCAGAGAGGAGCGTTCAGTGTACGAACGGCTGAAGGCCATGCTGATCAAGGAGTTCATCCAGGTGCTGCGCGACCCGCGCATGCGCTTCGTCATCTTCGTCACCCCCGCTGTGCAGACGCTGATCTTCGGCTACGCGGTCAATACGGACGTGCGCCAGGTGGCGACCGCGATCTACGACCTGGATAACAGCAGCTACAGCCGCGAGCTGGCGGACAGGTTCATAAAGTCGGGCTACTTCCAACTCCAGGAGCGCGTCACGGATGAAAAAAGGGCTCGGGAACTGATCGACAGGGGCGAGGCGAAGGCGGTGCTCAGGATGAACCACGGCTTCGGCGAAGGACTGGCGGGAGGACGCGGCGGCGCGGTGCAACTGATCCTGGACGGCACCGACTCGAACACGGCCGGCATCGCCCTCAACTACGCGGCAAGGATCGTGGCGACCTACAGCGCCAAGCTGCAGGGGGACGCCGCTTCGCGTGCCGCCGGAAGGCCCGTCCCGTTCCGGGGGGTGGAACTCTCCAGCCGCGCCTGGTTCAACGAAAACCTGGAAAGCCGCAATTTCTACGTTCCTGCGGTCATCACCAACATCGTCTTCATCATCACCATGCTCCTCTCCAGCATGGCGGTGGTGCGCGAGAAGGAAATCGGCACCATCGAACAGGTGATCGTGACCCCGATCGGCAAGGGAGAGTTCATCCTCGGAAAGACCATTCCCTTCGTGCTGATCGGCTTCATCGACGTGGCGCTCATCTCCCTGGTCGCCGTCTTCTGGTTCGAAGTGCCGCTACGCG
>DATCHY010000016.1:0-2169 GCA_036508065.1 Geomonas sp.
GGGGAGCCATTCGCCCGCCTCCGCGTAGAGCGAGTTGGGTGCGTTTTCGTCGAAATCGGCTTTGCAGATGCTGCAGCTCTTCATCGCTTTTGCGCCTTGCGTACCAGGTCGGCCAGGCACTCCAGGAAGAGCGGGGAGGAGTTGAGCGAGGGCGAGCGCACGAACCGCTCGATGCCGAGCGCCTTGGCCTCCTCAGCGTACTCGATGTCGATCTCGTAAAGGGTCTCGATGTGGTCCGAGACGAAGGAGAGCGGGACCATCAGGAGGTTCTTGCGCCCCTCGCTGGCCAGGCGCTTGATGGTCTGCATGGTCGACGGCTCAAGCCACTTGACGGGGCTCGCCTTGGACTGGAAGCAGAGCTGGTGGTTGCTCCCTTTGCCGATCCGCTCCATGACGAGGCGCACCGTCTCCTCGATGTGGGACAGGTATGGGTCTCCCTCGTCGATGAAGGACTGCGGCAGGGAGTGCGCCGAAAAGACGATTTCCACGTCCCTGGGATCGGCGAAGCTTGCCAGCCCCTCGGCGACCTTGTCGGCAAGCGCCCGGATGTAGAGCGGGTGGTCGTAGAAGCGGTCGATGCAGGTAAGCTCGAACTTGTGTCCGGATTGCTTCAGCACCCGCTGCAGTTCGTTCATGCTGGAGCCGGTCGTGGCCCTGGAGTAGTGGGGGTAGAGCGAAACTGCCACGATGCGGCTGATCCCTTCGCGCTTGATCTCGGCGAGCGCCTCGAGCGTGGAGGGGCGTGAATAGCGCATGGCGACGAAGGAGCGGTAGTCGTCTCCCAGAAGCTCCTGCAAGCCCTTCCCCTGCGCGTCGGTCAGTTCCCGGATGGGGGATTTCCCGCCGATCCGCTGGTAGTACCCCTCCACCTTCGGGGCGCGCTTCTTCACGATGCGCCGGGCGATGAACGGTTGCAGGAAGGAGGGGCCGATCTTGATGATATCCCGGTCCGTGAACAGGTTCAGCAGGAACGGTTTCACTGCGGCGATGGAATCGGGTCCCCCCATCTGGAGCAGCAGGAGTGCGGTTTTCTCAGGCATGACAACCTCGCTTGCTAGTAGAGTAGCCAAAATGTAGCAGAAAACGCGGGTAAGGAGAACATGTTAATTCGCCAAGGGCCGGAAAAAGCGGCGGCGCGGGGGTGAGGGAGGGGCTGTTCTTTTCGCAATCGGGCTGATACTCTAGGATTAATCGGGCGGACATCCGAGGCAATTCGAGCTGCAGCAACGTAAGGGGGCGAAGTGGGCATTTTATTCTACCTTGGGGTGGCGGTTTTTTTGGCCTACTTGCTGGTCGGGCTGGACCTCGCGTGGGGCAGCCGTTCCCTGCGTTCCCTCGCTCAGGTGCGCCCACGCTTCCGCCGCGCCCACCCAAGGTGACGCTGGTGGTGGCGGCGCGAAACGAGGAGCGCAACATCGCCGAGGCGCTCCGGTCGCTGCTTTGCCTGGACTATCCGGACTACGAGCTGCTGGTGGTGAACGACCGCTCCGAGGACACTACCGGCGCGATACTGGAGGAGCTGAGCGCGGACCAGCCCCGCCTCCGGGTGATCCAGGTCTCGGAACTTCCTGCCGGATGGCTCGGCAAGAACCACGCCCTCTGGGTCGGCGCCCGGGCGGCGGCGGGGGAGCTCCTGCTCTTCAGCGACGCCGATATCGTCATGGAGCCGACGGTGCTCAGCCGCGCGGTGACCTTTCTGCTGGACCAGGGGGTGGATCACCTCGCCGTGACCCCGGTACTCAGGATGCCCACTCTCTTCCTCGACATGTTCGGCGCTTCCTTCATCCTCTTTTTCTGCATGTTCTCCCGGCCCTGGAAGGCGCGCGACCCCAGGAGCCGCTTCCATATCGGGATCGGCGCCTTCAACCTGGTCAGAACCGCCGCCTACTGGAAGGCCGGCGGGCACCGGAGGATCGCGCTTCGGCCCGACGACGACATGAAGCTCGGCAAGATCCTGAAGCTCGACGGGTTCCGGCAGGAGAGCGCCTATGGCGGCGGCCTCCTCACGGTGGAGTGGTACGCGACGCTCGGCGAGTTGATCCGCGGGCTCGAGAAAAACGCCTTTGCCGGGGTCGACTACCGTCTGACACTGGTGCTTTTGGGTGCCCTTTGCCACCTGACGGCCAGCGTCTGGCCCTACCTCGCCATCTTCCTGACCACCGGTGCCAC
>DATCHY010000017.1:0-11512 GCA_036508065.1 Geomonas sp.
CGGGCAGCAGGATGTACTGCTGGTCCGGGGCAGCAAGCGCAGTCCGCAGAGTCAGAAGAAAAATCAAAAGCTCGCACACGGATGACACGGAGAAGACGGATAAAGGCAGATTAGCCCTCAAGCCTTTGCTTTAACCCCAAAGACTCGTCGTATCTGCCTTTATCCGTTCCTTCCGTCAGATCCGTGTGCGGGATTTTGACTCAGGATGTTGCCTCGCAAAAAAACAGCTGAATAGATTCCAAGGAATCAACTGAAAAGGAGAATAACCAATGTCAAACAACGATTACATCGTCAAGGACATGTCCCTGGCCGCCTGGGGACGCAAAGAAATGATCATCGCCGAAACCGAGATGCCGGGGCTCATGGCGATCCGCGAGGAGTTCGCCAAGACCCTGCCGCTCAAGGGCGCCCGCATCGCCGGCTCGCTGCACATGACCATCCAGACCGCCATGCTGATCGAAACCCTGACCGCGCTGGGAGCCGAGGTGCGCTGGGCCTCCTGCAACATCTTCTCCACCCAGGACCACGCCGCCGCTGCCATCGCCGCCTCCGGGGTCCCGGTGTTCGCCATTAAAGGCGAAAGCCTCGCCGAGTACTGGGACTATACCCACAAGATCTTCGAATGGCACGACGGCGGCGCCCCCAACATGATCCTGGACGACGGCGGCGACGCAACGCTCCTTCTGCACCTGGGCAGCGACGCCGAGAAGGATCCCTCCGTCATCGCCAATCCCACCTGCGAGGAGGAACAGTTCCTTTTTGCCGCCATCAAAAAACGCCTGTCCGAGAAGCCGGGCTGGTACGCCAAAACCGCCGCCAGCATCAAGGGCGTCACCGAAGAGACCACCACCGGCGTGCATCGCCTGTATCAGATGCACGAGAAGGGGACCCTCAAGTTCCCCGCCATCAACGTCAACGATTCGGTCACCAAGTCGAAGTTCGACAACATCTACGGCTGCCGCGAGTCCCTGATGGACGGCATCAAGCGCGCCACCGACGTGATGGTGGCCGGCAAGGTGGCGGTCATCTGCGGCTACGGCGACGTCGGCAAAGGGTGCTCCCAGGCGATGCGCGGCCTCCAGGCCCAGGTCTGGGTGACCGAGGTCGATCCGATCTGCGCGCTCCAGGCCGCCATGGAAGGGTACAAGGTGGTGACCATGGAGTACGCTGCCGACAAGGCCGACATCTTCGTCACCACCACCGGCAATATCGACGTCATCACCCATGACCACATGAAGGCGATGAAGCACAACGCCATCGTCTGCAATATCGGCCATTTCGACAACGAGATCGAGGTCGCCAAGCTGAAGGCATACCAGTGGGAGAACATCAAGCCACAGGTGGATCACATCATCTTCCCCGACGGCAAGCGCATCATCCTTCTGGCCGAAGGACGCCTGGTCAACCTGGGCTGCGCCACGGGACACCCCTCCTACGTGATGTCCTCCTCCTTCGCCAACCAGACCCTGGCCCAGATGGAGATCTTCTGCAACCCGGAGAAGTACCCGGTGGGCGTCTACACCCTCCCCAAGGAACTGGACGAGAAGGTGGCCCGCCTGCAGCTGAGGACCCTGGGCGCCATGCTGACCGAGCTGAGCGACGCCCAGGCAGCCTACATCGGGGTCAAGAAGGAAGGGCCCTACAAGTCGGCGCTATACCGCTATTAGCAACGGGCGGTAAATTACCTCCCTGCCCGTAGGAGCGGCATTCCTGCCGCGATGGTCGCGTTCTGGAGGACGCTCCTACGGGATTTGTGCACAGCTTCCAGCACAGCAGAGATTGATACATCTGCACTACTTCGAGAACGTTTGATAGGAAAGGGCGCCAGGTTTGATAACCAGGCGCCCTTTCTTTATTTATTCTGCCCCTTTTCCTTCTTCTCCCCCCGGTCCCCGGGGGCGCATGTTGAGGACATTCAGGTCTGGACCCCGAGCCGGGGCAGGATGTACTTCTGCAGCGCTATCCAGCAGACTAGAAAACCTATCAAGATCAGCAAATCTCTCATCGTGTCACCTCCTGATGCACTATACCGCATATGCAGGAAGATGTATATGGTGGAAATCCTGTGCTATGTGCCATGTGATTTTCGAACGAACCTTGGAATCAGCGCAGTCAGCACCTCCCCTCACCCGGCCCCTCTCCTGGAGCCGGCAATCCTGCAGCCTTTTCGATCTTCGTCTTCAGCTCTTGTTTCTCTTTAGGTCGCCGGTAGGGGACACCAACTGACAGCATTTCCTTGGCAGGAGGCAGAGAGGAGAGAATGGCAACAGCGTTCGCAGAACAAAGAGAGAAACATGAGAGGGGACTGTTATCTGAAATTGCTGTTACTTCTGTGGACTTATCCTGCAATAGCTGTATAGTGTGTCGAGAGTTAGAATACACCCATTTCCCAAGTGGGGAACCAGAGTCGGGGAGCCTATGATTCCGAGATCGAGCGTAATAGAAAACCTGACCGAACCGGCCGAGGCACCGAGCTACCTCGTCCAGAGTGAACAGCGTTTTCGTGACTTGATTGAGAATACCAGTGACTGGATTTGGGAGGTGGATGAAAATATCCGCTATGTCTATGCCAGTCCCAAGGTGACCGATCTGCTCGGCTACACGCCGGAAGAAGTATTGGGCAAGACTCCTTTCGATTTTATGCCAGCAGAAGAAGCAGCACGGCTACGAATTCGCATCGACGAACTGGTCCGGCATCCGCAGCCCTTTCAGGCACTCGAAAATGTCAACCTGCACAAGGACGGCTCTCTGCGCGTGCTGGAGACCAGCGGAGTTCCCATTTTTGACGCCTGGGGGCGCTTCTCGGGGCTGCGGGGCATCGACCGTGACATCACCGGGCGCAAGAAGGTGGAACAGGCGCTCAAGGCGTCTCTGGCCCTTTCGGCGCGGGAAAAGGCCCGCTCCGAAGCGATCATTGCCGCCATCGGAGAGGGGCTTACCATCGTGGACCGGGACTTCAAAATAATCTATCAAAACCAGATCATGAAGGATTTGATCGGCGATGCCAATGAGAAGCACTGCTATGCGATGTACGGAAATCCGGGAGGTATTTGTGAGAACTGCCCGGTGGCCAGGACCTTCCAGGACGGTGGCATCCATTCCGTTGAAAAATCGGCAGTGAAAGACGGCAGGACGATCTACCGGGAGATCACAGCTTCGCCGCTTCGGGACGAGTCCGGAACCATCATCGCCGGCATCGAGCTGGTCCGGGATATAACGGAGCGCAAGATCGCTGAGCATGCCTTGAAGGAGAGCGAGCGGCAGATGAAAGAAGTGCAGCGCATCGCGAATCTCGGCAGCTGGCAGCTCGATCATGCCAGCAACCGGCTGGTCTGGTCCGATGAGACCTACCGCATTCTAGGGTTGCAGCCGCAGCAGATCCCCGCCTCTTATCAGAGCTTTCTGGATTTCGTGCATCCCGAGGACCGGGCGCAGGTGAAAACGCGCTACAGCGAATCGGTGCGCGACAGGAGCGATGGCTACGAGGACGAGCACCGGATCGTGAGAAATTCTGATGGAGAGATGCGGCAGATACATCAGAAGTGCAAACACATCAAAGATGACGCGGGCGCGGTGATTTGCTCCTACGGCATGGTCCACGACGTAACCGCGCGCAAGGAGGCCGAAGAGAGAATCGGCACGCTGAATGCCGCTCTTTCGGCGCGCGCCGCCGAGCTGGAGACGGTCAACAAGGATCTGGAAGCCTTCAGTTATACCGTCTCTCACGACCTGCGCGGGCCATTGACCAACATAAACAGCTACTGCCAGGCGATTTTCGAACTCTGCGGTGACAAGCTCGACATCCAGTGCGCGGGATTCATGCACAGTGTGTTCAAAGAAGTGGAGCGCATGGATCAGCTGATAACCTCATTGCTCAATCTGTCCCGGTTTACCCACATAAAAATGAACCGGGAACTGGTCGACCTGAGCGAGATTGCCAGGACGGTTGCCGCCGAGCTGCAGATCCTGGAGCCGCAGCGCCGGGTCAGGTTCGATATCGTGGAGGGAATAGCCGCCCTGGGTGACGGGAAGCTGCTCAGGATGGTGCTGATGAACCTCTTGGCCAACGCCTGGAAATTTTCCGCCAAAAAGAGAAACCCCGTCATCAGGTTCGGCCTCACCGAGTCGCAGGGGAGGCGGATCTATTTTGTCAGCGATAACGGGGTAGGTTTTGACATGAGCCAGTGCGAAAAGATATTCGCCGTGTTCCAGCGTTTGCACCGCAGCGAGGAATTCGAAGGGTTCGGCATCGGCCTTACCACCGTAAAGAGAATCATCGAGCGCCACAGCGGCAGTATCTGGGCAGAGGGGGAACCAGGGAAAGGCGCCACTTTCTCGTTCACCCTCCAGGAAAACCCACCGGCCAAGCCAGCGTAGCCGGCACGGTCAGCTGCTGTAGCGCCATTTTTTCACCAGGGAGCAACAACGCCGGCTCCTCAGAAGACGCCCTGAAAGTTCAATGCTCGGCTCATCCCCAGCGGCAGGGCGGTATACCTGCGATAACGCTACCTCCCGCCTTCTCACGCCTCAAGCTCGAAATGTGAAAACAATGTGGAAACAATTCCGACAGGGTGGTTTTTCGGGCCTTAGCTGGTATAAATACAGGTTGGAGCGAACCGAATGGCCGCAGGCCTTAATCGGAAAATATGCCGTTCATGGCTCCCCTATGGTGAGGAAAACCGTTGGAAAATTTCAAATCCGACATCTGGATCGACCTGGATAACTCGCCGCATGTACCTTTTTTCGCGCCCATAATTGACGAGCTGGAACGCAGGGGACATCGGGTCCAGGTAACGGCCCGCGACAGGTACCAGGTGGACGAATTGGCCACCATGCTCGAAATCCCCCACACCATGATCGGCAGGGATTACGGCAAGAACAAGGTCATCAAGATTTTGGGGTTGCTGTACAGAGCCTGCCAACTACTGCCATGGATATGGCAAAAAAAGCCTGCCATTGCCCTCTCCCACGGATCAAGATCACAGGTGATCGCCTGCAAAATGGCGGGCATACCCTCGGTGATCATGGTCGATTATGAATTTGTCAGCCTGCACATGCCGTTTTTCCGGTACGACAATATCTTCATCCCCGACGCAATTCCGAAACGGTCAATCAGGGCAAAATCGAGCAACATCTGGAACTATCCTGGAATTAAAGAGGACGTTTATGTACCCGGATTCGAGCCGACGGATGAAATTCTCGCCGACTTAGGCGTCAGCCAGGATAAGATCGTGGTGACCATACGACCGCCGGCGGTCGATGCCCATTATCACAATGTCAAAAGTGAAAAACTATTCAGGGATGTCGTTTCGTTCGTGGCGAAAGCATCGGGCACGGTCATTGTTATGCTGCCGCGCAGCGGGAAACAGAGTAGGAATATCAGGGAAACCTGGCCCGGGTTGCTGGAGCAGGGCAAGCTGATCATCCCCCAAAAAGCAGTGAACGGACTCGACCTCACCTGGGCCTCAGATCTGGTGATAAGCGGCGGGGGGACGATGATCAGGGAGGCGGCAGCGCTCAGGGTGCCTGCTTACAGCATATTCATCGGCGAGACAGGGTGCGTCGACCGGTACCTCTCCGAAATCGGGCGTTTGAAACTGATAAAAAGCTCCGCGGATCTACCGACGACGATAAAGTTGGAAAAACGGAACCGTCAGGACATCCCGAACCGCTCCAACAAAACGCTTTACAGCATCGTGGACGAGCTGGAAAACGTGATAAAACTGCAGGAAAAAACTTCAGCTGTAACGTCGGGCATCCCCTGGTTAGTTCTCTTCCTTCAATGGCTGGGGGACGCCTCCCTGCTGTAGACCCCGCTTTTCCCCCCCTCCTTGTAGAGCCCGGCAATCTCGCCGATCACGATAGACTTGTCGCTTTCCTTGCACATGTCGGGCATTGGGTGATGACCTTTTTCCTCGCTGCGACGACAACGGCGGGGTGATCGGCGCCGAGCGGCCGACGGCCGGCAACATGGCGACCCACCGGGTCGCCCCACCGGGTCGCCCCTACGGGTCGGGGCAGCCGTAGGGTGGGCCATGCCCACCGGTCGGCAATTATCGGTGGGCACGGCCCACCCTGCAAAAACCCCGGCGTGCTCGCCCCTTAGCCGGGCTGGCTTAATCGGGGCGCTGATCAGCCTTTTGCAACAAACTGCTCCGGCAGCCCGAAAAACCAGTTGACAGTTCGCGATGCCCTGGCTATTATGACATCCACTTTCAACTCGGAGTTTCTCATGAAACGTGCCAAGAAAAAAATCTTCGCGGACTTCGTCGCACAGCGCGGGCTGAAGTCGACCAAACAGCGCGACCTCATACTCGACGGCTTCCTCTCCTCGGACCGGCACCTGAGCATCGAGGAGCTCTACCTGAAGCTTCGGGCCAAACACCCGAACATCGGCTACGCCACCGTCTACCGGACCCTTAAGCTCTTCGCCGAGGCGGGCATAGCGCGCGAGATGCAGTTCGGCGACGGCCAGACCCGTTACGAGCAGGTGGGGGAGGGCGAGCACCACGATCACCTGGTCTGTACCCGGTGCGGCAGCATCGAAGAGTTCGAGAACGAGACCATCGAACAGCTGCAGGCCGAGGTGGCGTCGAGCCGCGGTTTCCTCATCGAGAGGCACCGGCTGGAGCTTTACGGCCTGTGCGGCAGTTGCAGGAAGTGATGTCCCGGCGGGAGCCGCGCGCTCCAGCCGGTTAGTTGCCGCATCGATTTAAGCGGCAGGAAGCGGTAAAAAAAATTTTCCGTCACTATGAAAGTGATTTTCATTGGCATTACATCGTTAAGAGGGGTAGCTGCTATCATGTCATTTTTCAAGAAGAAAGGTTCCTGTCACGAGGCTCCAACCGTTGCAAACAGCGGCGCCAGAAAGGTGGCGCTGGTGGGGAATCCGAATGTCGGAAAAAGTGTCCTTTTCAACGCCCTGACCGGCGCCTACGTGACGGTTTCCAATTACCCCGGCACCTCCGTGGAGGTGGCCCGCGGCAACGCAGTCATCGACGGAGAGTCTTTCGAGGTGATCGACACCCCGGGGATGTACTCCATACTCCCGATCACCGAGGAGGAGCGGGTTGCCCGCGAGATACTGCTGAACGAGCGCCCCTACCTGGTGATCCACGTCCTCGACGCCAGGAACCTGGAGCGGATGCTCCCGATGACGCTGCAGCTGATCGATGCGGAGCTGCCGGTAGTCCTCGTGGTGAACATCATGGACGAGGCGGCGCGCATGGGGCTCGAGATCGACATCCCGCTGCTCTCCCAGCGCCTCGGCATCCCGGTCATCGGCGCCGCGACCGCGAAAAAGGTAGGCCTTGCCGAAATACGGGCCGTCATCGCCGGCTCCCCCTGCAGCGCGACACCCCCCTTTCGCTATTCAAGGCTCATGGAGGGTGACATCTCCTCCGTCTCCGAGCTACTCAAGGGGAGCTATATGCTCTCCAGGAAGTCGCTGGCGCTCCTATTGCTGCAAGGGGACGACGAGGTGGCAGAACTTGTGCGCACCACGGAGGGAAGCGGTGCCCTCGACGTGGAGAGAGCGGTAAAGGACAAGCGTTTCGAGCGCCGCGAATCCTTCCATCTCGACCTTTCCATGGAGCGCAAGGAGATCGTGAAGGGGATACTCGACGGCGCCTTCAGTGCCCCCGCGAAACGGGTGGTGACCTTCGCCGAGCGCCTGTCGCGCTGGACCGTCCGCCCGATAACGGGTGTGCCGCTGCTCCTCATCGTCCTGTACTTCGGACTGTACAAGTTCGTCGGCGAGTTCGGCGCCGGCACGCTGGTCGACATCCTGGAGAACAAGGGTTTCAAGGAGATCTTCAACCCCTGGATCACCGACGTCGTCAAAAGGCTGGTTCCCTGGGTGATGATCCAGGAGTTGTTCATCGGCGAGTACGGGATCATCACCCTCGGTATCCGTTACGCAGTCGGGATCATCCTCCCGATCGTCGCCACCTTTTTCCTCTTCTTCTCCATGCTGGAGGACAGCGGCTATTTCCCGAGGCTTGCGCTCCTGGTGGACCGGGTCTTCAAGACCATCGGCCTGACCGGCCGGGCGGTCATCCCGATGGTGCTCGGCTTTGGCTGCGACACCATGGCGACCATGGTGACCCGCACCCTGGAGACGGTGAGGGAGCGGGTGATCGCCACGCTGCTGCTGGCGCTCGCCATCCCCTGTTCGGCGCAGCTCGGCGTCATCCTGGCGCTCCTTTCCAAGGCGCCCGGGGCGCTCATGGTCTGGAGCGTCTGCCTGCTGCTGATCTTCCTGCTGGTAGGCCTTTTGGCGGCCAAGATCCTTCCGGGCGAGACCCCGATGTTCTACATGGAGATCCCCCCCATGCGGCTGCCGCAGTTATCCAACGTGCTGACCAAGACCTACACGCGCATGCAGTGGTACTTCATGGAGATCCTGCCGCTCTTCGTCGTCGCCTCCATACTCCTTTGGCTCGGCAAGATAACGCACTTCTTCGAGACCATGGTGCAGGCGATGAGCCCGATGATGGCCTCCCTGGGATTACCCAAGGAGACGGCGGTCGCCTTCATCTTCGGCTTCTTCCGGCGCGATTACGGTGCAGCCGGGCTCTACGACCTGCAGACCCAGGGGCTTTTGAACCCGAGGCAGCTGACTGTGGCGGCGCTCACCTTGACCCTGTTCATCCCGTGCGTGGCCCAGTTCCTCATCATGAAACGCGAGAGGGGTTGGAACGTGGCGCTTGCCATCGGCATCTTCGTCTCGGTCTTCGCCTTTGGCAGCGGCTGGCTGCTGAACCGCTTCCTTCTCTTTACCGCGCTGCTGTAACAGGCAATTGACAATTGACAATGGACAATGGACAATTTGAATCTTGAACGTAGAACGTAGAACGTAGAACGTAGAACGTAGAACGTCAAACGTAGAACGTAGAACGTAGAACGTAGAACGTAGAACGTAGAACGTAGAACGTAGAACGTAGAACGTAGAACGTTTCTTAAAAGAGGCCCTATGAGGTGCGGTTTTTGCGGACACGAGTTCGCTGAGGAAGACGGAAACGTCGGGTGCAAGAACTGCCCGATGTCGGGGGGATGCAAGATGGTGAAATGTCCCCGCTGCAACTATGAAAACCCGCCGGAGCCCGCGCTGGTGAAAGGGCTGAAGAAGCTCTTCGCTCGTAAGAAGTGAAGCGGCCCGCGCCGGATGCATGTCGAATAAATATTGACTAACGAAGACACCATCTCGCTTCAGAAAAAGGAGACCATATGAAACTTACGGAGAAGGCGGAAGAGATACTGGAGGCTCTCTGGATCGAGTCCGAGGAAAAGGGGCGAGGTTTCGCCGAATTGGACCGGATGGAGTTCGACGCCTCCGATGCCGCCTACCAGGAGCTTGCCTCCCTGGCGTTCATCGAGATCAAGGGGGGCCGTCTCTACTTCCGTCCCGAGGGACGCGAGGAGGGACGCAAGACCATCAGGCGGCACCGCCTCGCCGAGAGGCTGATGATGGACGTCCTGAATATCCGCGGCGAGAGCGGGGACATGAAGGCGTGCCAGTTCGAGCACCTGTTGAACGAAGGGGTTGATACCAAGGTCTGCACCATGCTGAACCACCCCGCCACCTGCCCCCACGGCAAGGCCATCCCCCCCGGTGACTGCTGCGAGGAGGCTCGCAGAAGCGGCGACCTGGGAGTCGTACCGCTCACCGAGTTCAAGAGCGGCGAGGAAGGGGACATCGCCTACATCCAGACCGAGGACAGCAAGAAGATGCAGAAGCTGATGGCGATGGGGGTCCTGCCGGGCAACCGGATCATATTGCTGCAGTCCTTTCCCTCCTACATCTTCAGGGTCGGCTTCTCCGAGTTCGCCATCGACAGCGCCATGGCGCGGGAGATCTTCGTACGGCGGTAGCTGGAAACAGGTTAAGGTTGAGGTTGAGGTTGAGGTTGAGGTTGAGGTTGTTGAGCAGGTCGAATGATAGGTAATACTATGGATACAGAAAAGGCGCCCCGTGCAAAAGGGGCGCCTTTTTTTTACGGAACTATCCACCAGACAAAGGTAATACCGCCCGGTCATGTTTTGTCCTCTTTGCGGGGAGCAGTTGCTGTTGTGATCCGAATGCAGCTTTACCTTAGCTTGGGGGATAGTTCCGTTTTTTTACCGGTTCAGCTAATCGCGCATCATGACGATAATGGTGGCAGGTGGCTGGAACCCCGATGTTTTTATCGAAACGGCAAAATACGCTTAAAGATATTAGGGATTCTGACGATACATTAAAATAATCGGGTCCGGCGGGAGGCTTCCAGCCGCTCGCTGTTTCGGAACCTGCAGCAACTACACAAGGAAACGGTTCAATGACATCTGCCGGCAATAATGCGTTCACAACCGCGGATTCTGACGCGGAACTCAGTAGGTCGTCGGCCGGTTGGTCGGCGGGCCTCGGGGGAATGGCGGCGGAACTCAAGGTCGTCGCAGCAACGACCGAAGACGAGTTTCTCGCCATAGGCGGCAGTCTGCAGGACTTTTACCAGCGCGGGGCCGGGATTTCCTCGCTCGCCTCGGAGATGGTCGGCGAGGTCGCGGGCGAACAGGTCTCCGGCGCCATGAGCGGCCTCGGGGAGATGCTCGACGAGATGGGGCGCTATGTGGAAAACGCCCAGCAGGAGATCGAACGAAGTTCCTCGACGCTGCACGAGATCCTGGGTCTTCTGGACCACGTCGCCGGACCGCTCGCCGGGTTCAAGAAGGTAAACAAGGTGCTGAGGATGCTCAGCATATCGACCAAGATAGAGAGCGCGCGGCTTGGGCAGAGTGCGGCTGGGTTCGACACCCTGGCAAGCGACGTGGGAAACCTCTCCGTCCAGGTCAACGAGAAGGCGGCGATCATACTCAGCCGCAAGGATGAACTCTCCAAGGTCATAGAGCAGACCCTTACCGGGGTGCTCGACTCGGGGGCGCAGCAGCATGACCTGGTGACAGGGATACTGGACAAGACCCGCGGCAGCCTCGCCGCCCTGACTGCGATAAACGCGCGCTGCACCAGCGCCGCCGCCGGCATCTCCGCGGTATCGGAGGAGGTGTCCCGCAACATCGGAGAGGTTGTCATGTCCATGCAGGCGCACGACATGGTGCGGCAGCAGATCGAGCACGTTGACCAGACGCTGTCCGAATTAAAGGGGAGGCTCGCAGCGGGCCCGGTCGACGCCGACGAGGTGGCCGCAGTCTGCGAACTGCAGACGGCCCAACTGCGCCATGCCTCGGCAGAGCTGGATGCCGCCGTGCAGACCATCATCGGCAACCTGCAGGAGGTGGCCAGGAAGCAGTCCGGCCTTTCCCGGGAAACCAGTTCCCTGTCGGGAATCGCGGACCAGGCGGGGGGGAGCTTTTTCACCGAGATGCAAAAGGATATCTCTGTGGTAACAGTTGCCCTGCTTGAGAGCTCAAAGGTAAACCATAGCCTGTGCGTCGCCATGGGGGCCGTGTCGGATACGGTCGGCGAGATTGCCGGCTTTGTCGGGGACATCGAGACGATCGGCGAGGAGATCAAACT
>DATCHY010000018.1:0-5256 GCA_036508065.1 Geomonas sp.
CCCGGCTTCTTCACCGCGCCGAAGATGAAGATCTGCTGGTTCTTGTTTTCCGGAATATAGAGGGTGTCCCCGCCCTTGAGCCAGACGTTCTGGCTGGCATCGCCGTGCAGCAGGAGGTCATAGAGGTCCACCGGGACGATCTTGCCGTCGCGGGTCAAGCGGGCTCCCTTGAGGTTCGCGGTAGAGTCAAAACCGTTTCCCAGCGCCACACCCTGCACGAGGGTCAGGGGACGGTCCAGGTAGTAGGTGCCGGAAACCCTGAACTGCCCCAGGAGGTAGAGCGGCTGGCTTTTGTACTCAATGATCTCCGTCACGACCGAGGGGTCCTGCAGGTATCTCTTCAACAGACCGGTCAGCTTGCGCTCGGTCTCGGTGAGGGTGAGCCCGGCGACCGGGACGGTCCCCACAAGCGGGAGGTGGAGTGCTCCGGAGCCGTCAACGCGGCTCCCAAGCACCTTGCCTGTCCCGCCAGAAACCGGTACGGTGAACTCCGGCTTGCCGGCCACGTTGACCAGCAGGACATCGCCCGGGCCGATCAGGTAGTCCCGGCCCGGTGCAGGCTCGGGAGCAAGGACTGGCACCGAGACCGACTCGCGCGCCACGACGGAGGAACCAATGCCCTTTACCGTTCCGGCCGGCAGGTCCCTGTAGGCGGCACAACCAGATAATGTTAACAAGGAAAAAAGGATAACAAGGGGGAGCGTGTACAGCAATCGAGACTCGATCTTCATGGGGTACCCGTAGTATCAACAAAAAAAATGCTGGCCCCGAAAACGGCCGCATACTTAGACTACGCGGAGCGTAAGTCTAAAGTACCGGATCGGAAGCTCAGCCTGAATAAAAACGGTCTGCTCAGCAGGCAGACCATGACATAACGACTAAATATTGGCAAAGCGGACTTGCAAACCGGAAAAGTAAATACCATTTTGCGCCGGTTCCGTCAATGTAATAACGAAAATAACATCTTAAAATTGGCACATTAGCTCAAAAAACCAAGGGAGGTTTTGCGTACAGCAGAGGGGAACCCTGCTATAAAATCTAGCAGGATTCCCCTCTGTTTTTAAGCAGCAAATTTCTTTACTTCGCTACCTGCAGTTAATACAATTCTGCTTGACGAGCTTATCCTTTATAAGGCTGAATTCGTCCAGCTTACCTTCATGCTTTAGGCCTTCAAGGGGAACAGGCACCATTTAATGAACCATTAAGAGGAAGGGTCGCCTGCCGTCCCAACAAAGCCTCACCACACTATTCTAGCTTTCTTTCACACGATAAATACCGTGATGCGCCTCAGTGTCGACCCGGTGCGCAGCTACATCGACGGCAATTCTATTAAGGTTTTGGATGAGGCTTAGTTCAACCTTATCAATTTTCATGTTCACTTGCCCGATTGACGCCTCAATCCGTTCCAGCTTTTCCGTGAGAAGCTGATGGCCGTCGGCAAGGATTCCTATTTTGAGATCGAAGCTTTCAGAAACAGAGGAGACGTAGCGCTGAAACTGTTCACCCTGTTTTACAAACAGACTCTCTATAAAATTTCTGTCTTTCTCATCCATTGGTTTCCTCCGGTGAGGGGGTTCCTATGATCAAATGCCCCGATGATTTCTTCCATGAAATTAGCCATTACCGAAACAAGCTGTTTTTCGTCGATTGCGTACCCCTCGTTGCGGGCAACCAGATAAACAAGAACCCTTTCGCAATTCAATTATCCCAATATCGATTCAACCATTACCGACTCCTATTCTAGGTCATGCGACCCACAATAAGAGTCAATATGTCACATTGCAAGAAAAAACTCTAGAGCCTTCAAGGGGGCCTTCAAGGGGGACAGGCACCATTTAATGAACCATTAAGAGGAAGGCCTGCCGTCCCAACAAAGCCTCACCGCACCACCCTAATCCAGCCCCTGCTCGGCCATCTCTATCGCCTTCACCACGGCCTTCGCCTTGTTTACGGTTTCCACGTATTCGGCGGCCGGGTCGGAATCGGCGACGATCCCCGCACCCGCCTGCAGATGCACCTTGCCGTCTTTGATGACCAGGGTCCTGATGGCGATCGCCATGTCCATGTTGCCGGAGAAGGAGAAGTAGCCGACGGCACCGCCATACACCTCGCGCCGCACTCCCTCGAGCTCCTCGATGATCTCCATGGCCCTCACCTTGGGAGCTCCGGAAAGCGTACCCGCCGGGAAGGTCGCACGCACCACGTCGAAGGCGTCCTGCCCCGGCGCCAGCTCCCCCTGCACGTTGGAAACTATGTGCATCACGTGGGAATAGCGCTCCACCACCATCAGCTCGGTGACCTTGACGCTCCCGATCTTGCAAACGCGTCCCAGATCGTTTCTCCCCAGATCGACCAGCATGACGTGTTCCGCGAGCTCCTTGGGATCGGCCAGCAGCTCCTGCGCCAGGGCGTCGTCCGCGGCGGGGGTCGCCCCGCGCGGGCGGGTACCCGCGATGGGGCGCAGCTCCACCATTTCCCCCTCCTTGCGCACCATCACCTCGGGCGAGGCGCCGACCACGAGGGTCTGGTCCAGACGGAGGAAGAACATGTAGGGGGACGGGTTCAGGGTCCTGAGCGCCCGGTAGATGTCGAACGGTTCCACGGTGAGCTCGCCCGAGAAGCGCTGGGACAGCACGACCTGGATGATGTCGCCGCTTCGGACGTACTCTTTGGCCCGGGTCACCCAGGATTCGAACTCCTCGCGCTTCACGTTGGAGGCGAGGGTGACTCTTGCAGTCGTCGGAACTTTCGGCGCGACCGGGAGCGGCGCCTTCAACCGCGCTATCAGCCCTTCGATCTTGCCGAGCGCCTCGGCGTAAGCCGCCTCTGGGGTGGCCGAGCCGTCCAGATGGGCGTTGGAGACCACCTTGATCTTCTGGCTCAGGCTGTCGAAGATGAGCATGGTGTCGGTTATGATGAAGTACGCGTCGAAGGCGTCTATGCTGCACGGGTTCTTGTCCGGAAGCTCCTCGAAATGGCGCACCGCATCGTAACCGAGGTAGCCGACGGCACCGCCGAAGAAGCGCGGTATGCCAGGAACCTCGACCGGGACGTAGCGAGCCATGTAGTCGCGGATGTAGTTGAGCGGATCGGCCACCTCTATGCGCCTCACCTCGCCCCCCTCGACGATCTCGACCCACCCTTCCTTGCCGCGAATCACCACGGCCGGGGAGGAGCCCAGGAAGGTGTAACGCCCCCATTTCTCGCCACCCTCGATGCTCTCGAGGAGAAACCCGTAGCGGCCGTCGTCGATCTTCTTGAAGGCTCCGACCGGTGTGTCCAGGTCGGCGAGAATCTCCCTGAAGACCGGAATCAGATTGCCTTGGGCGGAAAGCGTCTGGAATGTCGCGAAGTCTGGGTGGTACATGGGGCTCCTTGGGTGGTTGGCGGCTGATTTAGCCCATATTTACTACCATATGGGGACAAATGTGTCAAGAAAAGGGGGGGCACCGGCACACGGACTGACACGGACTGACACGGACTGACACGGACCGACACGAAGGGGATAAAAATGGCGGGGGCGCCCCTGCGGCCGGCATAAATGTGGCGGTTGGTGAAAATTCACCCTTGAATTATCGGGAGACAGTGATTAGGTTGGCAGAGTGCTTACTAAAAAGTGCTGAAAAGGAGATGAAGAAAACATGGGCAAAACCGTCAAGAAATTCGAGACCGAGGTCCAGCAACTCCTCGACCTGGTGATCCACTCCCTCTACTCCAACAAGGAGATCTTCCTGCGGGAGCTGATATCCAACGCGTCTGATGCCATAGACAAGGTTAGGTTCGAATCCCACTCCAATATGGATCTCCTCGAGGGAAACGCGGACTGGAAGATCAAGCTGCACGCCGACAAGGACGCCGGGACCATCACCATAAGCGACAACGGCATCGGCATGAACCTCGACGAGGTCGCCGACAACATCGGCACCATCGCGAAATCCGGCACCCGGAACTTCGTGGAAAGCCTCAAGGCTCAAAACCTCTCGGACAACCCGGAACTGATCGGGCAGTTCGGCGTCGGCTTCTACGCCTCCTTCATGGTGGCGGACAAGGTCGTCCTCACCACGCGCAAAGCGGGCGAGAAGCAGTTCGGCTGCCGCTGGGAATCGACCGGAGACGGGAGCTACACCATCGAGGAGTGCGAGAAGGAAACGCGCGGCACCGAGATCGTCCTGCATATGAAAGACGATATGAAGGAGTATCTGGACGAATGGCGCATCCGCTCCATCATCAAGAAATACTCGGACTACGTGCAGTACCCGGTCGTCATGGACGTCACCCGCAGCGAGCCGGTCAAGGACCAGGACGGCAAGGCCATCGAGGGCGGCGGCACCATCGACAAGACGGTCGAAGAGACCCTCAACTCCATGAAGGCGATCTGGACCAGGGCAAAGAGCGAGATCAGCACCGAGGAGTATGAGGAGTTCTACAAGCACATCTCCCACGACTACGACAAGCCGCTCTCCACCATCCACTACTCCGCTGAAGGGGTGACCGAGTTCAAGGCGATCGTCTACATCCCGTCACACAAGCCGTTCGACCTCTTCATGAGGGACCACAAGAAAGGCGTGCACCTCTACGTGAAGCGGGTCTACATCACCGACAACTGCGAGGCGCTGCTCCCCGACTACCTCCGCTTCATAAAGGGTGTGGTCGACTCCAGCGACCTCCCGCTCAACGTCTCCCGCGAGATCCTGCAGGAGGACGTGCAGATCAAGAGAATCCAGAAAAGCCTGGTCGGCAAGATCCTCTCCACCCTCGCCGAGATGAAGGAGAAGGCTCCCGAGGATTACCTGAAGTTCTACGCCGAGTTCGGCCCGGTCCTGAAGGAAGGGATCCATTTCGACCACGCCAACAAGGAGAAGATCCAGGACCTGCTCCTTTTCGAGAGCTCCAGGACCGAGACCGGCAAGTTCGTCGCCCTCAAGGAGTACGTGGCCCGCATGCCCGAAGGTCAGCAGGAGATCTACTACATCACCGGCATGTCCCGCTCTTCGGTCGAGAACTCCCCCTACATGGAGGTGTTCCGCAAGAAGGATTACGAAGTCCTCTACATGACCGATCCCGTAGACGAGTGGGTGGTGCAGACGGTCACCAGCTACGACGAGAAGCACCTGAAGGCGATCGACAGGGGCGACCTCGAGCTCGACACGGAGGAAGAGAAGAAGGCGCACGAGGCGAAGAAGGAGGAGGCGAAGAAGGAGTTCGGCTCCGTCATCTCCTTCATCCAGGAAACGCTCAAGGAGAAGGTCAAGGAAG
>DATCHY010000019.1:0-5634 GCA_036508065.1 Geomonas sp.
CCTCGATCGCCAACTTGCCGCCCAGGCGGCGGCCTTTGAAAAGGAAGGGGGCTTCACCGAGCGCCTCTACCGCACCCGAAGCCAAGCCAGAAGAAAACCATGACGACAAATCGACGAGGACTTCTGCAAATTACCGCACTCTCCACCGACCTAACCTCGCTTCCTTGACTTTTGTCATACCCCAAACCTGCTCTCCTCTGCTAGGATCCCCCCATGGAAAAGCTCAAGCGAAAGCAGGAACAGGATCTCGGGGTGCTGGGCACCTTCGTCGGCACCTACTGCCGCGGCAAACACGCAACACACAAAGGGAGGCTCTGCCCCGACTGCGCGGAACTCCTCGCCTATGCGGAACTGAAGCGGCGCAGCTGCCCGCTCGACCCGAAACCCTCCTGCAAGCACTGCCATATCCACTGCTACACCAAGGAGCGCCGTGCCCTGATCCGGGATGTGATGGCCTACTCGGGACGGCGACTGCTGCTGCGGGGCCGCCTGGATCTCCTCTGGCACTATTTCTTCTGATCGGCTCTGGTAATCCTCGCCACCATTTGCCGACAATGCCGGAGCCGAAATCACGGCGCACCACTTAGTAAATACAAAACGAGGCTGATGTCAGCCCAGACACTAATTCCATCGCAAAGGGGAAACAAATGATCAGGAAAATCGTTCAGATAGACAAGGGGAAATGTGACGGTTGCGGACTTTGCGTCCCTTCCTGTGCAGAAGGCGCCATCAGGATCATCGACGGCAAGGCGGAGATCGCCGCGGACAACCTCTGCGACGGGCTGGGAGCCTGCCTGGGTGACTGCCCCCGGGATGCCATCACCATCATTGAGCGGGAAGCTGACCTCTTCGACGAGGCCGCCGTGGAAGAACATCTGCAGGCAAAGCCTGCTGCCCCGGCCGCGCCGCACGGTGGCGGCTGCCCCGGCTCCCGTGCCGTCTCCTTCGCGCCGGCAGCGCCGGAGACCGCTGGGAGCTCCGCCTCGCGCCAGAGCCAGCTGGCCCAGTGGCCGGTGCAACTGCACCTGGTGCCGACCTCAGCCCCCTATTTTCAGGATGCGGATCTGCTGATCACCGCGGACTGCGTTCCCTTTGCCTATGCGGACTACCATCGGGATTTCCTCGCCGGAAAGGCGGTGGTGATCGGCTGTCCGAAACTCGACGACAACAATGCCTATGTGACGAAGCTGACTGAACTCTTCCGCGTCTCCAGCATCAAAAGCATCACCGTGCTGAGGATGGAGGTCCCCTGCTGCGGCGGCATCGTCCTGGCGGCCCGGCAGGCGCTCGCCGCATCGGGGAAGGAGATCCCGTTTCGCGAGGTGGGGATCAGCATCCGCGGCGAGGTTCTGGGCTAGGAAAATGCCGAACGGACAAATCGGATGCTTTTGATCTTTTTGGATTGACAACGGTTGCGGCTGCTGGTAGAGTTCCACGACATTACGATTCCAATCAGAGAAAAGGAGACAGCGCTTATGAGCCTCACTACCTTAGTCACCAAGGAAGCACCGGATTTCACAGCAGAAGCCGTACTGCCGGACAACTCGTTCGGTGAGATCACACTTTCCAGCTATCGGGGCAAGTACGTCGTGCTCTTCTTCTATCCGCTTGACTTTACCTTTGTCTGTCCTTCGGAGATACTGGCGTTCAATAAGAGAGTCGGTGAGTTCAAGGAAAAGAACTGCGAGATTCTCGGAGTATCGGTTGACTCCAAGTTCACCCACCTGGCCTGGAAGAACACCCCGGTGGAAGTCGGCGGCATCGGCAACGTCCAGTATCCCCTGGTGCAGGATCTGAACAAGGCCATCGCCAGGTCCTACGGAATACTGCTCAATGAATCCGTCGCGCTGCGCGGTTTGTTCCTGATAGATACCAAGGGGGTTGTGCGCCACTCGGTGATCAACGATCTCCCGCTCGGCCGCAGTGTCGTCGAGGCGCTCAGGATGCTGGACGCGCTCCAGTTCGTCGAGACTCACGGTGGCGAGGTCTGCCCGGCAAACTGGCAAGAGGGTGAGGATTCCATGAAAGCTTCGGCAGCTGGTGTCGCCGATTACCTGGCAAAGCACGGCAATTAGACCCATACGAAACTCCCTCGGAAACAAGGAAGGCGGCGCGATCCCTCAGGAATCGCGCCGCTTTTTTTAGTTGCCCATTGTCAATACTCGTAGCAGGCATTCCAGCTCTCTGCCCCAGGATCTTTCCCCTTGACAGGTAACGGCAGTCTTGACGCCCGCAGGCATTATGGCGGCTTGCCAAGGCGAGGCATTTATGTTAAAAGAAAATTGTTGTTAATGCACGGTACAGGCCAAGAGGAGCGAAAATGCGGACCAAAGTGACGCTGTTATCCCTGCTGCTGCTCATGCTTTTCGCTACAGCCTCCTTCGCCTTCGAGGGGCAGCAGCCGGAAGCCATCACCGAAAAGATGGCGTTCAAGCTGGTTCGCGGGGTGGCGAACGTGACCACCTCACTGGTGGAAATCCCGAAGCAGTCCTACCTCATGGTGCGGGACAGGGGCGGCGTTGGCTACCTGGTCGGCCCGCTGAAAGGGATGGGAATGGCCTTCTACCGACTCTTTGCCGGCGTCACGGAGACGGTTTTTTTTGCGGTACCACAACCGGGCTATTACGATTCGATGATCTACCCCGAATACGTCTGGCAGGGATGGGAAGCTAGGCGGGTTGAGCCTAGAAAACAGGGCGTGGCCGAGGTAGCTGAGAAAAGGGGAGAGTAATATGCCAGTGAAGCGCTTTTTGTTGATGATGGTTCTGGCCTTTACCCTGTGCCTCCTCGGCACGGAGCAGCGGGCGCTTGCCCTGGGTGCCCCGACCCTTGACGATGCGTCGCCGCAGGAGGTGGTGGACGGCATGTCCAACAAGCTGGCGCGAGGTGTGGCAAACCTTGCCACCGGTTGGCTGGAGTTTCCCAAGCAGATCTATTACACCTGCAAGGATGAGGGGTTCGTCAAGGGGCTGACCGTCGGCCCGATCAAGGGAGTCGGCATGACGCTGGGGCGGACCGTCTTCGGCGCCGGCGAGGCAATCACCTTCTTCGTCGCCTTCCCCGGTTTTTACGATCCTCTTTTCGATCCTCCCTACGTCTGGCAGAACGAATAACTAGAGCAAATCCCCCCGTCCGCTTTCACAAAGGTTGAACGTCTGCGGGTTGGGCATGATTCCAATAATAAAAAAGGTCGCATCGTGAGATGCGGCCTTTTTTGTTGTCCGTGGAACAGAATTACTTGGCCGGAGCGGCCGGGGCAGCAAAGGGAGATGCTGCTTCCTTCTTCACGCCGTTTTTTGCCGCTTTCGATATACCTTGCCAGTCTTGATGATAATTTGGTACTATGTCCGGTCATAGCTGGCAGGTAGGCTTTTGGGGGTTTTTTGAGCAATAACACACTTTTGTCCGTAGAAAAGCCCGCCCGTTACATGGGTGGGGAGATGGGTACCGTTACCGGCAGAGAGGGAGGCTTGAGTTTCGTCCTCGCCTTTCCTGACGTTTATGAAATAGGCATGAGCCATTTGGGGCTGCAGGTTCTCTACGGCGTGCTGAAGGGAGTGCCCTGGATCGCGCCGGAGCGCGTTTACTCACCCTGGCCCGACCTGGAGGCGCAGCTCAGGCTGGAGGGGAGGCCGCTTACCACACTCGAGGGGGGGATGCCCCTTAAGCAAGCCGACATCCTCGGTATCACCCTTCAGTACGAACTCTCCTATACCAATATAGTCAACATGCTCGACCTTTCGGGTATCCCCTTTCTGGCGAGCGAGCGGGACGCCGGGTATCCGCTGGTCCTCGGTGGCGGCCCGTGCGCCTTCAACCCCGAGCCGCTGGCTGATTTTTTCGACGCCTTCCTAATCGGCGACGGCGAGGATGCGGTGCTCGAGATCGCCGGTATCGTGCGCGACTGGAAGGGCGAGGGGCTCGGCAAGCAGGTGCTTCTGGAGCGGCTCTCGAAGGTCGAGGGGGTCTACATCCCGAGCTTTTTCCAGGTGAGCTACGACGCATCGGGACGGGTCGAGGAGATCACCCCACTGCGGCAGGATTACCGCAGCGTCCGGCGGCGTTTCGTCTCGGACCTGGAGAGCGCCCACTACCCGACCACACCCGTGGTCCCGTTCCTGAAGACCGTGCACGACAGGGTGAGCGTCGAGATCTCCCGCGGTTGCACCCGTGGCTGCCGGTTCTGTCAGGCCGGCTACATCTACCGGCCGGTGCGGGAGCGCAGCCCCGAGCGCGTGCTGGAGATCGTGGAAGAGGCGCTCGGCAACACCGGCTACGACGAGATATCGCTCCTCTCCCTGTCCACCGGCGACTACGGCTGCCTCACCCCGCTGATAAAGGGGCTGATGGACCGCTACGCGGCGCAGAAGAAGGCGGTCTCGCTCCCCTCCATGCGGGTAGGCTCCCTCTCCCCGGAGATGGCTGAAGAGGTGCGCCGGGTCAGAAAGACCGGTTTCACCCTGGCGCCCGAGGCAGGGAGCGAGCGGCTCAGGGCTGTCATCAACAAGGGGGTCACCGAAGCGGACCTGCTGGAGAACGCCCGCGCCGTCTTTGGCGCCGGCTGGCGGATCATCAAGCTGTACTTCATGATCGGGCTGCCGACCGAGACCATGGAAGACGTCCAGGGGATCGTCGACATCTCCCGCGAGGTGAAGAGGCAGGGGAAGTTCGCGGGAAATGGGGGCGATGTCAACGTCTCGATCTCCAGCTTCGTGCCCAAGCCGCACACCCCGTTCCAGTGGGAGCCGCAGATAAGCGAAGGGGAGATCGTCGAGAAGCAGCGCTTCCTGCGCACCGAGCTCAAGAAGAAAAAACTGGTCATGAAGTGGCAGGACGCCTCGCTTTCCGGGCTCGAGGGGGTTTTTGCCCGGGGAGACCGCAGGCTTTCCACGCTCCTAATCGAGGCGCACCGCCTGGGCTGCCGCTTCGACGGCTGGTGGGAGCACTTCGACAGGATGAAGTGGCTGCAGGCCTTCGAAAACGCCGGTGTCGATCCGAGCTTCTATCACCGCCGCAGGGAGCTCGACGAGCCGCTTCCCTGGGACCATATCGATTGCGGCGTGCGCCGCGAGTTCCTCCTGGCCGAGCGCGAGGCCGCCACAGCGGGCGCCCCGACGCCGGACTGCAGGGCCGGGGTGTGCACCGGGTGCGGCGTCTGCGACTTCGAAACGGTGAAGCTGCGGCTGAACGAGCCGGTTCCCTTTGGCACCTACGCCTGCGATATCCCGCCGCTCCAGGCGACCGAGCTGGCGCAGCGGATCAGGATCCGTTTCGAAAAGCTGGGCCGGATGCGCTTTCTGAGCCACCTGGAGATGCTGACGCTCTTCATCCGGGCGGTCGGGCGCGCCCAAATACCGATGCGCTATTCTCAGGGCTTCCACCCGCATCCGAAATTCTCCTTTGCCACCGCGCTCTCGGTCGGCATCGAGTCGCACGCCGAGTACATGGACCTTGAAGTGGACGCCGGCTTCTCCGCGCAGGCGCTGCAGGACGCGCTCAACGGAACCCTCCCCGAAGGGGTCAGGGTGGTCGAGGCGGCCTTCATCCCGATGAAGTCGCCCTCCCTTTCCGTCATCATGGAGCGGGTCAGGTACCGGGTGACGCTCCCCGAATCCCTTTCCGGCGAGCTCCCGG
>DATCHY010000020.1:0-3991 GCA_036508065.1 Geomonas sp.
CTACAGCCGGAAGTGATCCAAGAGCCGATCATCCTTGATTTTTCGCATCGATTTAGCTACTATGTCCCGCTATGAGAAAATTGACCAGACAGATCAAGATAGGGGACGTACGGATCGGCGGCGGGGCTCCCTGCGCGGTTCAGTCCATGTGTTCCACCGACACCCGCGATACCGGGGCGACCCTGGCCCAGATCGGGCGGCTGGCGGACGCCGGGTGCGAGATCGTGCGCTGCGCGGTACCGGACGCGGACGCGGCACTCGCGCTTGCCGCCATCAAGGCGCAAAGCAGGCTCCCGCTCATCGCTGACATACATTTCGACTACAAGCTCGCGCTCACGGCGCTCGACTCCGGCGTGGACGGGCTCAGGCTCAACCCCGGCAACATCGGCGAGCGCTGGAAGGTGGCCGAGGTGGTGCGGGCCGCGTCCGAGCGCAGCATTCCGATCCGGATCGGCGTGAACGGCGGCTCGCTGGAGAAGGAACTGCTGGTCAAGTACGGCCATCCGACCCCCGAGGCCATGGTGGAGTCGGCGCTCGGCCACGTGCGCATCCTCGAGGATCTCGGCTACGACCAGATCAAGGTCTCCATCAAGGTTTCCGACGTGATGCGCACCCTGGAAGCCTACCGCCTCCTCTCCCAGGCCATCGACTACCCCCTCCATATCGGCGTCACCGAGGCGGGCACCACCCTCTCCGGTGCCGTCAAGTCCTCCGTTGGGCTCGGCATCCTGCTGCACCAGGGGATCGGGGACACCATGCGGGTCTCCCTGACCGGCGATCCGGTCGACGAGGTGCGGGTCGCCTACGATATACTCAAGTCGCTCGGGCTCAGAAAGCGCGGCATCAACTTCGTCTCCTGTCCCACCTGCGGCCGCTGCCAGATCGACCTCATCCCCGTTGCCGAGGAAGTCGAGCGCCGGCTGGCCGATCTCGACACCAACATCACCGTCGCCGTCATGGGTTGCGCCGTGAACGGGCCGGGTGAGGCGCGCGAGGCGGATTTCGGCATCGCCGGCGGGAGAGGCGAGGGACTGCTCTTCAAGAACGGCGAGATAGTCCGGAAGGTCCCCGAGGGAGAGCTCGCCGACGCACTAGTCCAAGAAGTGCAGAAAGCCGTGCAGGAAAAACAACCCTGAAAACTCGCACACGGATTGAACGGACTCTTCGAGAACGGATAAAAGCAGATAAAACTGAATCCTTTCTTGACTGGACCAAAAGCTTATCAGATTTATCTGCCTTTATCCGCAACCTCCGTTAAATCCGTGTGCTGCTTTGGACTTTTAAATCAAACAAGAAAGATGTTTACGAGGTCGATCAAACTATGCGCTATTCCCAGTACTTTATCCCGACCGTCAAGGAGACCCCTTCCGATGCGGAGGTGATCTCCCACCAGCTGATGCTGCGCTCCGGCATGATCAGAAAACTCGCCGCCGGCATCTACAACTACCTCCCGCTGGGGCTGCGCTCCATCAGGAAGGTGGAGGCGATCGTCCGGGAGGAGATGAACAAGGCGGGCGCCATCGAGATGCTGATGCCCGCGGTACAGCCGGCTGAGCTCTGGAAGGAGTCCGGGCGCTGGGACTTCTACGGCAAGGAGCTGCTCCGCTTCAAGGACAGAAAGGACGCCGAGTTCTGCATGGGACCCACCCACGAGGAGGTGGTGACCGACCTGATCCGCAAGGAAGTCAAGAGCTACCGGCAGCTGCCGATCAACCTGTACCAGATCCAGGGGAAATTCCGCGACGAGATCCGCCCGCGCTTCGGCCTCATGCGCGGCCGCGAGTTCATCATGAAGGACGCCTACTCCTTCGACGTGAACGAGGCCGGTGCCGACGTCTCCTACGCCAAGATGTACCAGGCCTACCGGAGGATCTTCGAGCGCTGCGGTCTCAAGTTCCGTGCGGTCGAAGCTGATACCGGGAGCATCGGCGGCAGCTTCTCGCACGAGTTCATGGTGCTGGCCGATTCCGGCGAGGACGCCATCGTCTCCTGCTCCGCCTGCGAATATGCGGCGAACATGGAGAAGGCGGAGACGCGCCAGAGCGGAGCCTGCGAGCATGCGGACCCGCGTCCGCTGGAGCGGGTCACGACCCCGGGGCAAAAGAGCGTCGAAGAGGTCGCCACATTCCTCGGTGTGAACAGTTCGCAGGTCGTGAAGACCCTGGTGCTCCTCGCCGACAACGAGCCGGTCGTGGCGCTTTTGCGCGGCGATTACGACCTGAACGAGATCAAGCTGAAGAACCACCTGGGGTGCGCCGAGCTGGAGATGGCCGGTGACGACGTGGTGCTGAAGGTGACCGGCGCCCCGACCGGCTATGCGGGTCCCGTAGGTCTCCTCGGCAAGGTGAAAGTCGTGGCGGACCGCTCCCTGGAAGGGCTGCGCAACTTCGTAACCGGAGCGAACGCGGCGGACACGCATCTTAAGAACGTGAACCTGGAGCGCGATTTCAGCGTCACCGGATTCTTCGACATCAGAAACGTAGTGGTCGGCGACCCCTGTCCGCGCTGCGAGAGCGGGGCGCTGGAGATCTGGCGCGGCATCGAAGTCGGGCACGTATTCAAGCTCGGCACCAAGTATTCCAAGGCGCTCAAGGCGACCTACCTCGACGCCGACGGCAAAGAGCAGACCATCTACATGGGGTGCTACGGCATCGGGATCGGGCGCACCGTCGCCGCCTGCATCGAGCAGAACCACGACGAGAACGGCATCATCTTCCCGATCCCCATCGCACCCTTCCAGTGCATCATCTCGGCACTGAGCGCGAAGGACGACACCGTGAAGGACGCCTCCGAAGCTATCTACCAGGACCTCCTGCAGGCCGGCATCGAAGTGCTGCTGGACGACCGCGACGAGCGGCCCGGCTTCAAGTTCAAGGACGCCGATCTGATCGGCATCCCGCTGCGGATAGTCGTCGGAGCCAAGAACCTGGTAGACGGCCGCGTTGAGCTCAAAGAGAGGAGAAGCGGCGAAGTAGAGCTGCTCCCGATCGCCGAAGCCATAGCCAAAGTGAAGGCAACGATCAAGGCCGCGCTGCAGGCATGAAAAACAAAAACATGTAGCCACGGATAAAATCTGAGGAAGTCCGAGAGAGGCCAGGATTTTCCCGGAAGTTCTCAGATTTTCTCCGTGGCGAGCAGGTTTTGAATTTAAAGGATGGACATATGACGAGAGAAGAAGCAATCAAGAAGATCATCTTTGCCATGGACGTGAAAGAGTTCAGCGATGTCCAGCTCTGGGCGGAGCTCCTATCCTCCCATGTCGGCATGTTCAAAGTCGGCAAGCAGCTCTACACCGCCTGCGGTCCTGCCGCGGTCCGCATGATCCAGAAGTGCGGCGGCGAGGTGTTCCTTGACCTTAAATACCACGACATCCCGAACACCGTCGCCATGGCGACCCTGGAAGCCGCGAACCTCGGCGTGAAGCTGTGCGATCTGCACGCCATGGGCGGCCTGGAGATGATGAGCAAGACCATGGAGACCCTGGACAAGAACTTCAGCTGTGCAGAGCGTCCCCGCGTGCTTGCCATCACCGTCCTCACCTCCTCAAACGAAGAGACCCTGCGCGGCATCGGCATCGACATCCCCGTTCCCGAGATGGTGGTAAAGCTCGCCAAGCTGGCGCAGCAGGCCGGAGTCGATGGCGTCGTAGCCTCCCCGCAGGAAGTCGAGCTGATCCGTGCAGCGTGCGGCAAAGACTTCCTCGTGGTGACGCCCGGCGTGCGTCCCTCCTTCGCAGCGGTCGACGACCAGAAGCGCATCATGACCCCCGCCGCTGCGGTAAAGGCAGGAGCAGACTACCTGGTAATAGGCCGTCCCATAGCAGCCGCGGCGAGCCCAGTTCAGGCGGCGCAAGCCATAGTAGACGAGATAGTCGCAGGCTAGCAACCACACAATATGCAAGTCAAAATCGGCACACGGATGGAACGGATGTTACGGATAAAGGCAGATTAAACAGACAAGCCTTTTGGTAAACCCCAAAAAAGATACTGAT
>DATCHY010000021.1:0-3456 GCA_036508065.1 Geomonas sp.
TGCCATGGCAGAGATTGAAAAAGCGGCCGTTGCCTTCGGCATGGATGATGCTACCTTAGGGGCGGCACTCCAGATTCGCGGGGTGATCGGCCAGATGAAGCCGGAGGCCGGGAAGCGGAACACCATTTCAGCATGCCTCATCGTAAGGGACGAGGCGCAATGCCTGCCGGCAGCCCTGTTGTCGCTCAAGCCGCTGGCTGACGAAATCATCGTAGTCGACACAGGCTCGACCGACAAAAGTATCAAGATCGCCCGCATGTTCGGGTGTGAGGTCTTCAGCTTTCCATGGAACGACAACTTCTCGGAGGCGCGGAACTTTTCGCTTTCCAAGGCGAGCGGTGACTGGGTCCTCGGCTTTGACGCAGACGAACAGCTTGCAGCCGGTGACCTTGCTGCCATTGCCGAATTGCTGGAGCGCAGCACCGAACCGACCGCGTATTCCTTCCCGATCCGTAACTACACGGACAGGATCTCCCAGCAGGACCTCACTGCCAATACCGGCGAGTACCCGGGTGAGGAGCGCGGGCTCGGTTGGACTCGCAGCGAGAGGCCGCGGCTATTCCCCAACGACAGCCGGATCCGCTATGCAGGGGTGGTCCACGAGACGGTCGTTGACTCTCTCCTCGACTGCGCCGTTACAATCCGGACCTGTGACATTCCGGTACACCACTATGGCAAGCTGAACGAAGCCAAGAGCCTGGAAAAGCAGGAGTATTACTATCTCCTGGGAGTCAGGAAGCTCGAAGAAACCGGAGGAGGCCTCAAAGCTCTGCTCGAGTTGGCGATTCAGGCGACGGAGCTGAGGCGGTTCCAGGAGGCTGAAGCGCTCTGGCACAAACTGCTCCGCGCGCTGCCGGAAAACGCCGATGCCTACTTCAACCTCGGCTATATATACCTCAGCGTGGGGGATTATCGGAAGGCCCGCCTGCATGCACTCCAAGGGGCGAGGCTCGCACCGGAGATGAAGGAGGCGGCCTTTAACCTCGCCAAATGCGAGCTGTACCTGGGCCACACCGAGCAGGCGCTGGCCGGGTGCCGGGAGATGCTGCGGCAGTGGCCCGACTACCCGCCGGCCCTATCGCTTTTAAGCGTCTGCTCCCTGATACTCGGGAGTACCGGGGACGCGGAAGCCGTGGTGGAAAGACTGCGGTGCATGCATTTTGACTGCGGCGATTTTTTGAAGGAATACGCCGACGGCCTGAACAGGGGAGACCGGGGCGATCTCGCGGCAACCCTTGAGCGCTTTGCAGAAAGGATCGCCGGGGAAGCGGGCGGTCCCCGTAACTGCTATGAGTGACCGGAGAACCAGAACCATGCCTACTGGGACGGCAAACGAACTTTTCGGAGAGGGGAACGCCCTCTTCGGCGCGGGGGACCGGGAGGCCGCCGCCGACCGCTACCGGCGCGCGCTCCGGATCGAGCCGTCCTTCGCCGAGGCCTGCTACAACCTCGGCTGCGCCCTGGACGCCCTGGCAGGACCCGCCCAGGCGCTACCGCACTTTGCGCAGGCAGCTCTCCTGCGCCCCGACTGGTGGCAGGCGAGATCCAACCTGGGCTTCGCCCTGGCCAGGGTCGGGCGCATGGCCGAGGCGGCGTGCGAGCTGGAAGCTGCCGCAGCACTCAACCCCGGGGACGCCGGCCTCCTGAACAACCTGGGGCTCGCCCTGAGCGCCCTGGGGAGGGGGAAAGAGGCCCACGGAAGCTTCCTGGAAGCGATCCGCCTCGACCCGCTCTACCCCGAGGCGCACAACAATCTCGCCATCCTCTACGAGCGCTACGGCCGGACCACCGAGGCGATCTCCTCGTGCCTGGCGGCGCTCGCCCTGCGTCCCGACTACCCGGAGGCGCACCACAACCTGGCCAGCGCCCTCAAGTCCCAGGGAAGGCACGACGAGGCCCTGGCCCACTACCGCGAGGCGCTGCGCCTGAGGCCGGACTACGCCGAGGCGCACAGCTCGCTGCTCTTTGCCCTTTGCTACCCGGCCGGTCCTACCCCCGCCCAGATCTTCTCGGAACACACAGCCTTCGGCGCCGCGCACCGGTTTGCGGCAGCGCCCCACGACAACGATCCGGACCCCCGCCGGACGCTCAGGATCGGCTACGTCTCCGCCGACTTCAGGGACCACGCGGTGGCGCGCTTCATCGAGCCGGTGTTAAGGCATCACGACCGCAGCCGGTTCCTGATCTTCTGCTATTCGAACGTGTCGGTTCCGGATGCCGCCAGCGCGCGGTTCGAGGCACTGGCCGGGCGCTACACGAACATCGCCGGGGTTCCGGACCAAGATGCCGCGGCCCTGATCCGCCGGGACCGGATCGACATACTGGTCGATCTCTCGGGGCACACGGCGGGTAACCGCCTCGCCCTCTTCGCGAGGAAACCCGCCCCGGTCCAGGTCACCTGGCTCGGCTATCCGCAGACCACCGGGCTTGCCGCCATGGATTACCGGATCACCGATGCCATCACCGATCCGCCCGGGGAGTCGGAGCGCTTTCACAGCGAGCGGCTCCTGAGGCTTCCCGGCAACTTCTCCTGCTTCGCCCCGCCCGAGGAGGCGCCTCCGGTTGGGGAGCTCCCCGCACTTTCGAGAGGGGCCGTCACTTTCGGCTCGTTCAACAACCCCGCCAAGATAACGCCCGAGACTGTCGCGCTCTGGGCCGGCGCGCTGCACGGCGTGCCGGGCTCCCGGATGCTCATCAAGGGGTACTCCCTGGCGGACGAGGGGAGCCGGGCGCGACTTTCGGGGCTCTTCGCGGTACAGGGGATCTGCGCCGAACGCCTGGAGCTGCAGGGGAACACCCCTTCCTACCGTGAGCATCTCCAGCTCTACGGCAGGGTGGACATCGCGCTGGACTGCTTCCCGTACAACGGCACGACCACGACCTGCGAGGCGCTCTGGATGGGGATACCCGTCGTGACGCTCGCGGGCGGGACGCACCTCTCACGGGTCGGCGCATCCCTTCTGCAAAGCGTCGGGCTGTCGCGTCTGGTGGCCCATGACGCGCAGGGGTTCCGTGACCTGGCCACTGGCCTGGCGCTGGACCTGGAGCGGCTGGCGCAGCTCAGGGGAACGCTCCGCTCCACGATGGCGGCCTCGCCCCTTACCGATGCTGCCGGCTTCACCGGCAACCTGGAGGCGGCCTTCGTGGCGATCTGGCAGAGCTGGTGCGCCGGACGGCAGAGAGGCCGGGCAGATGGGACAGTCCCCCCCGGGGAGCCGCACGCTGCTCGGGGGGCGGCTGTACCGGCCGAGGCACTTCACCCCCAGCAGGATCCAGCGTGGCGCGACGATCCAAGCGGGGTCGAATCCCTGCTGAAATATGCCGGGATACTGCTGCGAAAGGGGATGCCGGAGGAGGCACGCGCCCAGTTGCAGGAGGCCCTGCGCCGGGACCCGGAGTGCGCCCAGGCCCACTACAGACTGGCAGTCGTGCGCGCGGCCGAGGGGTGCCCGGAGG
>DATCHY010000022.1:0-4419 GCA_036508065.1 Geomonas sp.
AGCCGGCCGGGTCTTCCCAGTAGCTGTCCAGCGCCTCCCGGTAGATCCGGATCACGCTTGCAGCGTAGTAGATCCCCTTCATCCTCCCCTCGATCTTCAGGGAACTGACGCCGGAACGCACCAGGTCGGGGAGGTGCTCGATCAGGCAGAGGTCCTTCGAGTTGAAGATGAAGCTGCCGCCGTCGTCCTCCTGGATCGGGAAGTACTCGCCGGGGCGGCTTTGCTCGACGATGGCGTAGTTCCAGCGGCAGGGCTGGGTGCATTCCCCCTTGTTGGCGTCCCTCCCGGTCATGGCGCTGGAGAGCAGGCAGCGCCCCGAGTAGGAAATGCACATGGCGCCGTGCACGAACGCTTCGAGCTCCAGGTCACACTTCTGGGCGGTCTCGCCGATCTCGGCCAGCGACATCTCGCGGGCCAGGTTCACCCTCTTCACACCCTGGGACTGCCAGAACCGGGCGCTGCGCCAGTTGGTCGTGTTGGCCTGGGTGGAGAGGTGGATCTCGCGCTCGGGGGAGAGCTCCTGTATCAGCGCGATGACGCCGGGGTCCGCCGCGATGTAGGCGTCCAGCTTTATCTGCGCGATGTCACGCAGATACCGCTCCAGTTGCGTGATGTCGTCATTGCCGGGAAACGAGTTCAGGGTCAGGTAGACCTTCACCCCGCGCTCGTGGGCGTAGTCGACCGCCTCGCGGAGCTCCTCCAGGGTGAAATTGTCCGCCAGGTTCCTGAGGCCGAACGCCTTGCCCCCCAGGTAGACGGCGTCCGCGCCGTAGCGGATGGCGACCTTCAGTTTCTCCATGTTCCCGGCCGGTGCCAGGAGTTCGGGTTTCTTCACGTTGTTGACGACCTCTTTTAAATATGGCGCTTGAATATATCGCACTGAATTTTCCGATCTCAGCTCCCCGCATTTTTCATTGGAAGCGGGATGGTAGCACATAACAGCGGCGGAATGAACCCCCAAATGGGCGCTTTCCCCTTGACATTAGCAGCCAAAAAGCTTTAATTATGTTAAATTTTTGTCAGGGAGCGGGGGGGCTGCGCCGGTTTGGGCCGGTTTCAGGCTCCCTTTCCCGGTGCTTTCCGCTACTGCCGATCCTCTGCCGTGCCGATTCTGGAGGTTCTCAGCTCAGGAGCCCCGAGGAGCTGGCCGCAGCCCGGAAGCACCCGATGCGTTGCAATGGAGCATGCCCGAGCCGGTCCCTGCCGAGGCGAGGGGAAGGCCGGGTCGCCCGATAGGCCCCAAGAGGAGCTGTATGAAAAAGCCCGTTTGCTTAGCACTGCTATTTCTCTGTCTGACAGGCTCCGGTGCCCTGGCGGCCGCCGGGAAGGAAGAGCCCACCATCTATACCATCGTGCAGGGGGACACCCTCTGGGGGCTCTCTAAGCACTTCCTGAACGACCCCTACTACTGGCCGAACCTCTGGGCCGCGAACCAGACCATCGGCAATCCGCACTTCATCTACCCGGGGCAGCGGGTCCGGGTCTACAGCGACAGGATCGAAATCGAGGAAAGAGCCGCGGCGCCGGTCGCGCAGGGAGCCGGGAAGCCGGAGGCGGCGCGGGCCGTTGAGGAAATCGCGGCCCGGGAGTTTAGCGTCACCGGGGGCGAGGGATTCCTCATGGAGAACGAGATACATCCGGCAGGGGTGATCGTCTCCACCTATCAGAACAGGGTGATGGTCGGAGCGGACGATATCGTCTATGCGGACATCGGCCGGGCGAACGGCGCCAGCGTCGGGGACCGGTACTCCATCTACAAGAAGATGGGTCCCGTCAGCCATCCGGTCAGCAACGTGATCCTCGGCGACCGGGTGATGCCGCTCGGGGAACTCCAGCTTTCCGAGGTCGAGGGAAAGGTGTCCAAGGCGATCATCACCAGGTCCTATCAGGAGATAGGCGCCGGCTCGTTCCTGCTCCCCTACCGCGACAGGAAGGTGAAGGTCGCGCTGAAGGCGGCGGACCGGGACCTGGTCGGTTACATAGCCGAGACCCAGACCGGCAATACCGCGCTCGCCGTCGGGGACGTGGTCTATCTCGACCTGGGGAGCGCACACGGGCTCCAGACCGGGAACCTGCTCTACATCGTGCGGGACGTGGAGCCGGATCAGCGCTACGCCCTGGCCAGGATAGAGAAGCTCCCGGTCGAGGTGCTGGGCGCACTGGTCGTGGTCGGGACCGGCAACAACACCTCCACCGCCATCATCGTGAAGAGCGTCGACACGATCTACCGGGGAGACCGCGTGGAG
Source organism: Geomonas sp. (assembly GCA_036508065.1). Classification (GTDB taxonomy): domain Bacteria; phylum Desulfobacterota; class Desulfuromonadia; order Geobacterales; family Geobacteraceae; genus Geomonas. The sequence goes on from DATCHY010000022.1 coordinate 2,247, forward strand.
CTGAAGAAGAGCAGGTAGGCAGGCAACGGGGGTAACCCCATGGAACACTACTACTGGTTTGCCCTGAAGTCGGTGCCGCTCATCGGGAACGTCACCTTCCTGCGCCTTCTGGCCCATTTCGGGACCCCGGAGCGGGCTCTGGCGGCCACGGCGTCGGAACTCTCGGCGGTGCGGGGGGTGAGCGGGGCCGCCGCGGCGTCGCTTTTGAGCCACGACGGTCGTCCCTTCGCAAAGGCCGAGTGCGAAAGGGTCGCGCAGACCGGCGCCGCCGTGGTGGACATCCTCTCCGAGCGCTACCCGAAGCTCCTGATGGAGATCCCCGACCCTCCGCCCTACCTCTACCTGGTGGGCGAGCTGAAGGGGAGCGAACCGGCCGTCGCCATCGTCGGCTCGCGGCGCGCTTCCCAGTACGGCCTGTGCACGGCAACCCGCCTGGCGCGCGACCTGGCAGGGTGCGGGGTGACGGTGGTCTCGGGAATGGCCCGCGGCATCGACACGGCGGCCCACTGGGGCGCGGTGAAGGGGGGCGGGCGGAGCATCGCCGTGCTCGGCTGCGGCATTGACGTGGTGTACCCACCCGAAAACGGCGCGCTCTTCGAGGCGGTCGGGCGCTCCGGTGCCCTGATCTCGGAGTTCCCCATGGGGACCGCGCCGCTTGCGGAGAACTTCCCGAGGCGTAACCGGATCATCTCCGCCCTGTCCCGGGGGGTCGTGGTGGTGGAGGCCGGGGAACGCAGCGGCTCGCTGATCACCGCACGCTACGCCCTGGAGCAGGGGCGCGAGGTGTTCGCCGTGCCGGGGAACGTTACCTGCAGCGGCAGCCGCGGCGGCAACGGCCTGATCAAGGAAGGGGCAAAGCTCGTGGAGCGGGTGGAGGACATCCTGGAGGAGCTCTCCATCGCGCCCGCCGCTGGTGCCGGAGTCCCGCAGCCCCCCTCTTTCTCGCTCACCCCGCAGGAGGCGGAGCTCTACGCCCTGCTCTGCCGGGGGCCGCTGCAGATAGACGACATCATCGTGCAGAGCGCGTTGACAGCCGGCGAGGTTTCCGCTACGTTACTGCGCCTGGAGTTGAAGGGTGCGGTCATGCAGCTCCCGGGAAAGCATTTCGCCGTTGTCTGAAAAAGTTTCCAGGACACATTGTGTGTATTTCTCCCAATCGATCTACACTAAGGGCTGAAAAGCCGAATACCGATACTTAAACTCAGGTGGTCACATGTCTCAGCATCTCGTCATAGTAGAGTCTCCCGCCAAGGCGAAGACGATAGAAAAGTTTCTCGGGCCGGACTACAAGGTCCTGGCATCCTTCGGGCACGTCCGCGCACTCCCCAGCAAGCAGGGGTCGGTGGACATAGAGCACGATTTCGAGCCCAAGTACGCGGTGCTTCCGGAAAGCAAGAAGCATATCGACGCCATCAAGAAGGAGATGAAGGGGATCTCCTCGCTGCTGCTCGCAACAGACCCCGACCGCGAAGGCGAGGCGATCTCCTGGCACCTGCTGGCGGCGCTCGGCCTGGACGGCAAAAAGAAGCCACCCTTCGACATCCGAAGGGTGGTGTTCCACGAGATCACCAAGGACGCCATCGTCCACGCGGTGGAAAATCCGCGCGACATAGCGCTCGACCTGGTGAACGCCCAGCAGGCGCGCTCGGTCCTCGACTACCTGGTCGGCTTCACCCTTTCCCCCTTCCTCTGGAAAAAGATCCGCTACGGCCTTTCGGCCGGCCGGGTGCAGTCGGTGGCGCTCAGGCTCATCTGCGAGCGCGAGAAGGAGATCCTGGCCTTCCAGAATCAGGAGTACTGGACCATCGGTGCGAAGCTGGAAACCACGAAGAAGCAGGGCCTCACGGCCGGGCTGGTGGAGGCCGAGGGGAAGAAGCTCACCAAGTTCGACATCGCGGACCTGGAGACGGCGTTTCGCCTCTTCGCGCAGCTTGGGGGGAAGGAATTCCCGCCGCCCAAAAGCGCGCAGGCCACGGACCTGCCTGCCTCGGAAGGAGAGCCCTCGGCCGTCGACCCCGCCCAGAAACCGCTGGTCGTGAAGGACCCCGTGACGCCGGTGTACCGGGTCGAGAAGGTCACCAAAAGCGAGCGCAAGCGCCAGCCTTCCCCCCCCTTCACCACCTCGACCCTGCAGCAGGAAGCGGCCAGGAAGCTCGGCTTCTCCGCCAGGAAG
>DATCHY010000023.1:0-4332 GCA_036508065.1 Geomonas sp.
CCCTTAAGCCCCGTTTCCCTGCCGCGCCTTCTGCACCAAGCCGCCCGCGGGGGGGCCGCGAGATTCGCGGTGAACGGCTTTCTTTCCCGGTACGGCGCGCTCTATCCTGCCAAGACAAAAGAGTACTTCCGGCGTGCCAACCTGCTCAGCATGGGGCGCGACGAAATCGAGCTGCTGGAGCTCCTGATGCCGGGCCGCAGCATCGAGGGGATCGTCGCGGCAAGCGCCGACCGGGCCGGGGCCGCATCGTTCCTCAGCTTCCTGGTCCGGCTCGGGATGATCGCGCTCCACAGCTCGCCCGTTCCCGACCAGGCCGCCGATTTCCCGCAAAAAAGGCTCTTCAACCGCCCGATCGAGGAGGGGACCGATTCCGACGTCGAGACCGTAAGCTTCGATGACCTGGTGGACGAGGTCTCGGACTCGGTGGAGCTCGTGGTCGGCGAGGAGGGGATGGCCGCCCCGCTCTCCGCCGGCGAGATCGCCTTCGAGCAGGATGTCCAGCGCGACTACGCGGCCATCCAGAACAAGAGCTACTACGAGATCTTCTCCCTTACCGAGGGGAATTTCACCTTCGCCTGCCTGAAGGAAGCCTACTTCTCCAAGACGCGCCAGTACTCGCCGGAGAAGTTCATGGAGCTCTCGGGGGCGACGCTCGCCCGAGCCCAGGACGTGCTCTCCCATTACGCCAACGCCTACAATACCCTTTCCAATGTGGTCGCCAAGGAGCGTTACGACGAGATGCTGGGCGCCAACAGCGTCGGAGTCGGCGGCCGGCAGGATGACGAACTGCAGGCCCGCATCCAGTTCCAGTCCGGCAAGGTCTTCATCGGCATGGAAGATTACCAGAACGCGGAGCGCGCCCTGCAGGACGCCTACACCCTCGACCCGCAGGACGCGCGCACCTGCGCCCACCTCGCCTGGTCCATCTACAAGAACCCCTCCAATGCCGGCTCCCGCGCCAGCCTGGACAAGTGCCGCATGCTCCTTTCCAAGAGCCTCCAGATGGGGAGATGCGCCGAGGCGTTCGCCTTCCGCGGCTGGCTGCTGCTGGACGAAGGGAGAGACGGCCTGGCCGAGGGCGAGTTCATCAAGGCGGTCAAGCTCAACTCGCGGGACCGCATCGCGCAGTCCGGCCTGCAGCTGATCACCGAGCGCCGCGAGTCCGAGAAAAAGGGACTCTTCAAGCGGATTTTCGGCTAGCAGCAAGAAAGCCGATCAGATCCGGCCGCAAACGAACAAGGCCGGCTATTGACGATGCCCGCCGGCCCGAAACGACATCCCTCAGGTTACCAGCCTGACACGCCACCCCCTCAGGCGCACTCAGCTTCCCCTCATATCTCCCGTCGGATCTCACCCAGAAAACCCCTTCGTTTTCGTTAGTTTTAGCCGCGCCGCCCGCCCCTTTCTTCCCAGACTCGCCCCTAGCGCCGTGAGCCTCTGCCTCCCCCGAGCTGTTGCCGTCGCACAATTAATTGGTATTATCAAGAATCAATTAAAGCATCCCAACTTTCCGCCGATGAGCAGACCAAGAGGCTGACACACGGCTACCAAGGAAGCCACGCCTAAGAAAGTCCTCGGCCGCAACAAGAGGGGCATCCCAGTGGTGCCGCTCTCGGGTCGGCCTAAAACAGCGAAAAAGGAGGAGTACATGAAAAAGATCATTTTTCTCATCGGCATGCTGGCCATCGGTGCCACGGCGGGACAAGCAGCGGAACCTGCCGGGGACGTCATCAAGATCGGCATGGTGAACGACCAGAGCGGGCCGAACAAGGGAGCCGGAAAATCGATGAGGGTGGGGGTCGATGCCTACTTCAAGGCCGTAAATGCAAAAGGAGGGGTGAACGGGAAGAAGATCGAGCTTATCAGTGTCAACGACCAGTACGTGCCGGACAAGACGGTGGACGGCCTGCTCAAGCTGATCGAGGAGCAGAAGATATTCGCCGTGGTCGGGACCATTGGCACCTCCAACGGCGTCTCCATACTCCCGATCGTCAAGGAGTACAAGCTCCCCTTCGTGGCTCCGCGCTCAGGAGCTGTAAATTTCCGCAATCCGGTCATCCGCGAGGTGTTCAACATACGCGCCAGCCACCAGGAGGAGGTTGACAAGCTGGTCGACATGCTGGTGCGCGACGGTGGCGCCAAGCGCTTCGCCATCTTCTACCAAAACGACACCTTCGGGCTCGATGTCATGACCTGCACGGAGAACGCACTGAAACGCCACGGGCTGTCCCTGACCGCCAAGGGATCCTTCGAGCGGACCACCAAGGCTGTGACCACAGCGCTCGCCTCGATTATCGCCGGCAAGCCCGACGCCATCATTCTCGGTGCGATCTATGCCCCGGGAGCCGAATTCGCCAAGGCCGCCCGCCAGGAGGGCTGAAGAGCTACCTCGCCACCGGCTCGTTCGCCGGCGGGGCCAACCTGGTCCAGGCAGCCGGCAGCGCGGCCGAGGGAATAATCATGTCCCAGGTGGTGCCCGACCGGCAGGATCTCAGTCTGCCGCTCACCAAGGAGTGCAAGGAAGCCATCGAGAAGAACCCCGAGGACATCGGCTTCACTGCGGTCTCGATGGAGGGATGCATGACCGCCAAGTCGATGGTCATGGCGCTGGAGAAGGCGGGGACGCCGCCGACCCAGGAGGGGTTCATCAAGGCGTATGAAGCGATGAAGGATGCCGACTTGGGTGGCATCAAACTGAACTTCACGCCGCAAAACCACCAGGGGCAGAGCAATGTCTATCTGGAGATAGTCCAAGGCGGCAAGCTGGTACCATTCAAAACGCTCAAGAACTAGCCGGCGCGTGCCGGAGTTCTACCGGCCGGTTGCCCCTGGCGCCGCTGTCGGGAGAGCCAGCCGGGCCGGCGGGAATAGCTGCCTGGCAGGAAGCTATCCGCATCGAGTACTCAGGAGATGGAACATGACTGTCAAGAGCAAGCTTCTCAGCAATGTCGCGTTGACCATTGTCGGCATAGCGGTGATCGCCGGTATCGGACTCTTTTCCATCGGCAAGGTCAAGTCGAGCATCGAGATCCTCACCGGCAAGTCCACGCCGCTGCACTTGAAGATGCTGGAACTGCAGCAGACCGTGGAGAAGGTCTCGGCCGACTTCATGCGCCTGGAGATGACTACGGAGCCGGTCGAGGTCGCCCGGCTCTCGGAAACCATCACCGGCCGAATCAGGCGCATGGAGACCTTGAACGAGGAGATCAGGCAGGGGGGCGCGGATTCCTCTGGCGTCGACACTGCGGTTTTGCGCGGCATCGAAAAGACCGTGGTGCAGGTGGCCTCACAGCGGCTCAAGGACATGACCCTCTTCAGAAACGAGATCGCCACGGTCAATTCGGAGCTGCAACGTGCCGAAACCGGGGTGAGCGGCATGCGCAAAAGCATCAGCCAGCTGGGCTCCCACGCCCTGGTGGCGATCAACTCCTCCCAGGCCGCGAACCTGCAGGTGAACAGCAGCATCAAGAAGCTGCTCACCCTGCAAAGCCGCCTGAAGGACATCAGCATCATCCTGAACGAGCTGGAAATCATCAAGAACAAGTTCAAGATCGGGCCGCTCAGGGAACGGCTGAAAAACACCGTCGAACTCACCCGCAGCCTCGAGGTCGAAGGCGGCGACAACCCCGCCATCAAGGAGGTGAAGGCGGTCGCGACCGACCTGCTGAACAAGATCGGCGCGGAGGACGGCGGCCTGGTGGCGCTCAGGCTCGAGATCCTCAGCACGCCCGACAAGACCGAGACGGAGCAGTACGCGGCGAAAAGCCGCGAGATCTTGAAACCCCTGGAGGAGAACAGCCGCAAGATTTTCAACACCATCGACACGCTGGAGCTGCAGATCGTCAAGGATCGCAACAACGTGGTGGCGTCGCTCGGCTTCCAGAATGCGGCCTCCGCCGTCATGGAGGCGGGAAGCGCCATCAGCGTCGACGTGAAGGAGCTCAATTCCGGGGTACGCCAGATCATGCTCAGCTCGACCGAGGCGGAGGTCGGCAAGATCTCCACGCTGATGGGGCAGACCGAGCGAAAGATCGACGCCAACATCGGCGTGACACGCAGCATGCTGCTCAATTCCGGGCAAAAGGCACTGGCGAAAAACCTCGCCGAGGTGTCCGGGATGATCCACCGCGCAGCGGCCTCGATTCAAAGGATCGAGGCGACCAAACTGAGCGTCATCAAGAGCAACCTGGCGATGCAGAAGGCGCTCGAATCGGCTCGCGGCATCTCGAAGGAACAGGCACTAAAGAGCGAAGAGCAGGTAAAGAGCATCGGCGAGAACCAGCAGCAGATTCTCACCGGAGTGCGCCAGGCGGTAAGAAACGCGACGGTCCT
>DATCHY010000024.1:0-2700 GCA_036508065.1 Geomonas sp.
CATGGGGCTCGGCCCCATCGCGGCGATCCCTGCGGCCTTGAAACTCGCTGGGCTCACCCTGGAAGACATCGGCCTCATCGAGCTGAACGAGGCCTTCGCGGCGCAGTCGCTTGCCTGTCTCAAGGAGCTGGGTATCGACCCGGCCAGGGTCAACGTGAACGGCGGCGCCATCGCCCTCGGCCATCCGCTGGGGTGCACCGGAGCCAAGCTGACGGCGTCCGTGCTCCACGAAATGCGGCGCAGCGACACCCGCTACGGCATGGTTTCCATGTGTATCGGCGGCGGCATGGGTGCGGCGGGCATTTTCGAGAGGATGTAACGCAGGCAGGCAGGGCGGGGCAGTTTCTAAAAGCAATCCGGTCACGAACCGACTCATTCCATCTATAAATAGAGGTGACAAAATGGCAGCGAAACTATTCAAAGGTGCTGAGTATCTGATAACCGAGGTGGGGTGTGCCGATGTCTTCACCCCCGAGGACTTCACCGACGAGCACAGGCAGATCGGCGACACCACCGAGCAGTTTGTCTTGAACGAAGTCCTCCCGCACCGTGAGGCGATCGAGCACCACGATCTTCCCCTTACCGTGGAGCTGATGAGGAAATGCGGCGAGCTTGGTCTTTTGATGATCGATGCGCCGGAAGAGTACGGCGGGCTTGAGCTGGACAAGGCGACCAGCATGCTGGCGGCGGAAAAGCTGTCACAGGCAGGTTCCTTCTCGGTAACCTACTCCGCACATACCGGCATCGGCACTCTTCCGCTCGTCTATTACGGGACCAGGGCACAGAAAGATCAGTATCTCAACAGGATCATCTCCGGCGAGTGGATCGCCGCCTACTGTCTGACCGAGCCCGGCTCGGGAAGCGATGCTCTCGGGGCTTCGGCGACCGCCACTTTGTCCGCGGACGGCAGGCATTACATCCTGAACGGCACCAAGCAGTTCATCACCAACGGCGGCATCGCCAATCTCTACACGGTCTTTGCCAAGATCGACAAGCAGCACTTCACCGGCTTCCTGGTGGAGCGGACCACGCCGGGGCTGAGCGTCGGGGCCGAGGAGAACAAGATGGGCGTCCGCGGCTCGTCCACCACCCAGATCATCCTCGAGGATGCCATGGTGCCGGTCGAAAACCTGCTGGGCGCAATCGGCAAGGGGCACAAGATCGCCTTCAACGTCCTGAACGTCGGGCGCTTCAAGCTGGGCGCAGGCGCCACCGGCGCGGCAAAGCGCGCCATTACCGAAGGGATACGCTATGCCAACGAGCGCAAGGCGTTCGGCGTCACCATCGGGACCTTCGGCGCCATCCAGGAGAAGATTGCCGACATGAGCGCCGCCATCTTCGCCTCGGAATCGGTCGTCTACCGCCTGGCGGGCCTGATAGACCATCGCCTGGCCACCATCCCCAAGGATACGCCCGATTACTACGAGGCTTACCAGGAAGGGATCGAGGAGTATTCCATCGAATGCGCCATCGCCAAGGTATTCTGCTCCGAGATGCTGGCGGACACCGTGGATGCGGTGGTCCAGATCCACGGCGGCTACGGCTTCATCCAGGAGTACGCCGCCGAGGGATACTACCGCGACGAGCGGATCAACAGGATCTGGGAGGGGACCAACGAGATCAACCGGATGCTGATCCCCGGCATCATCCTGAAGCGCGCCATGAAGGGGGAGATCCCGCTGCAGAAGGAGGCCATGAAGGCTTTCGAAGCGCTCATGTCCCCCTCCTTTGACGAGCTGGACGACTCGGTCCCCTATGCCGCGGAAAAAGCGGTGATCGCCAGCCTGAAGCAGGCTTTCCTGGTGCTCGCAGGAAGCGGCGTGCAGAAGTTCATGGACAAGATCAAGGACGAGCAGGAGATCCTGCTGGCGGTGGCCGATCTCGCCATCAACATCTTCGCCATCGAGAGCACCGTGCTGCGGGCGGAAAAGATGCTCTCCAGCCTGAGCGAGAGCAAGAAGGCGGCGGTCAGCGCCGCGGTGAAGGTCTTCACCTACAACGGCTCGGAAAAGGCCGCTTCAGCTGCGCGTCGGGCAGCCTATTACATCGAAGAGGGGGACAACCTGACCATGCTGCTGGCCGGCATCAGGAGGTTCACCAAGTACGACGCGACCGGGCTCCTCAAGTCGAAGCGCCAACTGGCCGCCGCCTCGAACGAGGCGGAGAAGTACATCTTTTAAAATCGAGACCATTGGCCACGGAGAACGTCTGGGAAAATCTGAGAAGATCCGCCATCGACGGTGCTCAGATCGGGGTGGACAGTTTAAGGGCTTTTCCCCGAAGTTCTCAGAAGTTCTCCGTGGCTGAAACTGTTTGGTTTTTCTACCGGAGCCACACGCCATATGCTACAGCACACCGTACATACGCCCTACATGGTCGGGGACGTTCACTTCTACAGCGCCGAACTGGACGGCGCCCTGGCGCTCTTTGATACCGGACCCCCCACGCCCGAAGGGGAGGGCGCTCTCAGGGGAAGTGTCGACCTCGGCCGCCTGAAATACCTGTTCATCACCCATTGCCATGTCGATCACTACGGCCTTGCCAACTACGTGCTGGAAAACAGCTCCGCCTGCGTCTATCTACCCCGCCTGGACGCCGTCAAGTTCACCCGTCACGCCGATCGTATGGCGTGCCTTGGGAGCCTTCTCGGCCAGTACGGATTCGGTGCGGAGTTCGTCCGGCAGCTGCGCGAATCCTCCG
>DATCHY010000025.1:0-4172 GCA_036508065.1 Geomonas sp.
ATGGACAGGAAGGTGACCACCAGCAGGTCCCGCGTCAATCCGTCGGCAAATAGCGCCTCGAAGCTGATGGTTTTTCCGCCATGCAGAAGCGAGAGCACCTCGGCGATCCGGTCCGCGATGCTGATGCCATCCGCCCCGACATTGTGAAAGGTTTCCACCGAGACCCGCGCCAGCACGCGACGGAACGCCTCGATCAGCTCGAACAGCTCCACGTCGGCAGGCTCCTCCTTCCGGGCCAGGTCGGCGAACTCGGGGGAGTCGAACTTCCTGGCGAAGACCTCGCGTCCCAAAAGGTTCCGGCTTGACAGCAGGTAGGAGGCGTCCCGGTAGCGCTGGTATTCGAGAAGCCGGCGCACCAGTTCCGCCCGCGGGTCCTCGACCTCCGCCTCCTCCTCGTCCGGGGTAAGCGGGAGCAGCATGCGCGATTTGATCTGCAGCAGCGTCGCTGCCATCACCAGGAATTCTCCGGCGACATCGAGGTTCAGCTCCTTCAGCAGTTCCATGTATTCCAGGTATTGCCTGGTGATGGCAGCGATCGGGATGTTGTAGATGTCCACCTCGTTCTTCTTGATGAGGTGGAGCAGAAGGTCGAGCGGCCCTTCGAACTCCTCGATGTGGACCCGGTAGGCGTCATCCAGGGCATCGGAGAAGAGGTTGCTTTGCATGCTTTCGAGGGGCAAAAGAACTCCTGTAGAGTCGTTGAGACGTTTAGTCATTGAGACGTTTAGTTTTATCGTTCCCATGCTGAAGCGTGAGGAACGATGACACCATTGAAAAAAAGCAGGAGACGCATGCAATGCGTCTCTACCCCGGCATCGAAAGCCGGCAGTGCGGCGGCCCGCCCCAGCATCGAAAACCAGCAGTGCGGCGGCCCGCCCCTACGACGATTCCGATCGGCTTCTCATTGTCAATCGTCAATTGTCAATTGTCAATTGCCCTTCTACACCTTCAGCGCGGTGCGCACATCGACCATGGTCTGTTTCGCCACAACTTCCGCCTTGCGACTCCCCTGGGCCAGGACATCCTCGACGAGCCCCCCCTGCTGCGCCAGCTCCTGGCGCTTGGCCCGGAACGGGGCCAGGGTATCGATCATGCAACCGGCCAGGATCTTCTTGCAGTCGACGCAACCAAGCTGCGCGCCGCGGCAGGCTACCACGATCTCGTCCCTTTTTTCCTGCGGCACATAAAGCGAGTGCAGCGTGAAGGCGATGCAGCGGTCCGGCTCGCCCGGGTCCTTCTTGTAGGGGCGCAACGTGTCGGTCACCATGGACATCACCTTCTTCCTGGTCTCCTCGGCATCGTCCGAGAGGAAAATGGCGTTGCCGTACGACTTGCTCATCTTCCTGCCGTCCAGGCCGAGCACCTTCGGGGTCTCGGTAAGAAGCGCCGCAGGCTCCGGGAACACCTCGCCGTAGAGATGGTTGAAGCGCCGTGCGATCTCCCGGGTGATCTCCAGGTGCGGAATCTGGTCCTGGCCGACGGGGACCCGCTCCGCCTTGTAGACGATGATGTCCGAGGCCATCAGCACCGGGTAGCCGAGGAAGCCGAAGGTGGAGAGGTCCTTGGTATCGAGGTTATCCTGCATCTCCTTGTAGGTCGGGTTGCGCTCCAGCCAGGAGACCGGGGTGATCATGGAGAGGATCAGGTTCAACTCGGCGTGCTGCGGCACCCTGCTCTGCTCGAAGATGACGCTCTTCTCCGGATCGATGCCGAAGGCGAGCCAGTCGAGCACCATCTCGTGGATACTATCCTTGATGCCATCCGTATTCGCGTATTCGGTGGTGAGAGAATGCCAGTCGGCGGCGAAAAAGAAGCAGTCGAAGTTGCGCTGCAGTTCCAGCCAGTTGGACAATACACCGTGGAAGTGTCCAAGATGCAGTTTGCCGGTGGGTCTCATGCCGCTAACGATACGCTTGTTGCTCATAGGTACGAACTCCTTTTCCAATTACTGTCTTTATATGATTTATGCTGAAGCTTTTTCAGCGCGTGCGGAATCTTTTCATGTAGCAGATATCGCTATGTCCTATCTCATCATGAGCTTCGTCACTCCGAAGACGAGATTACTCTGCGGTCCGGCCAGCAGATTAATCGCGAAGCTCAAAGCCGGAGATATCACATAGCTGAAGGCGTTGGTGAAAAACACCAAAACAATGATGATGATCATGCCGAAAGGTTCCAGTCGCGCCAGGAGAGCCGACGGGCGATACGGGAGCAGCCCGACTGCCACCCTCCCGCCATCAAGCGGCGGCACCGGAATCAGGTTGAAGATGGCAAGCAGCAGGTTTATGTAGACCGAAAAGGCCAGCATCAACGTGATCGGATCGATGACGGCGGCAAGCGGCGAGGTCTCGGGAACTCCCTGCGCGGCGTACACCAGCAGGCGCATGGCCATCGCGGAAAAAAACGCGAGCGCGAAATTGGTGACCGGCCCGGCTGCCGCCACCCAGATCATGTCCCTTTTCGGGTGACGCAAGTTGCTGAAGTTGACCGGTACCGGCTTGGCCCAGCCAATCCCCACGATGAAGACCATGAGGGTGCCGAATATGTCCAGGTGATTGATCGGATTGAGGGTGAGCCGCCCCATGGACCTGGCGGTGTTATCCCCGAACTTGTCGGCTATGTAGCCGTGTGAGACCTCGTGGCAGGTTATGGCCATCAATGCCGGAACGAGCATGATCGATACTTTGAGAAAGAACTGTTCCATGTACTCCCCTAGGCTAAGCGATTGGGTATAAGCATCATTCTGTAGCAGATCGGGGCAGGAAAGTCAACGTCGGCACGCCGAAGCCGCAGGCTGACTAGCACTGAAAGCACGGCCATGGACAGTGTCTTTCGACAGTACAACAGCCGCCGCTGGCGTCCGCATTGATAGCAGGATTGTTCTGGCCCGAAAAACAGACAAGGCCGATTGCAAGGCGCAATAAATTGATTATCATTCACTCTTACCAATGGTGATCGGCACGAGATATCTGAAGTTGAATTTTCCCAATCATGCAGTGCTGCAATCGGGTCACAGTAGTAGCTTTCCCGTTGAGCGAAGGTGATTGAGGCAAAAACGTGCAGTCAGGAAATCGCTGACCAGTTGCAAGACAGGGCGCCCGCAAGGGGTGCCCCCCAGAATCGGCGGGTGCAGGGAAACCCTTTAGTGATATCCAATGGCGAAAAAACGGCACGCAAGGATAACGAATCGATGGAAACCCGAGTGGCTAACGGTGTGAAACGAGGTATCCCCCGGCGCATGGCACCGCTGGCGGCGATGGTCCTGGCCGCACTGGCCGGATGCGCCGTGGGTCCTGATTTTCGCGAACCCGCCACGCCGGGCACCCAAAAGTACACTCCGGCCCCCCTCCCCTCCTCGACCGCCGTTGCACCGGTACCAGGCGGTGAGGCACAGCGTTTCGTCGATGGCAGGGAGATCCCCTTCCGGTGGTGGACCCTCTTTCGTTGCGAGGCACTGGACCGGCTGATCGGTCAGGCACTGGCGGACAGCCCGAATCTGGCGGCGGCCCAGGCGGCGCTCCGGGTAGCCACGGAGAATCGGCGGGCCGAGTTCGGGGTGCTATTTCCATCCCTTGACGCCAATTTCTCCGCCAACCGCCAGAAGATTACCGGCGCTTCGTTCGGGCAGCCAGACAGCCCCGGCAGCATCTTCACCCTGTACAACGCCTCGGTGAAAGTCTCCTACGCCTTCGACCTGTTCGGCGCCTCACGGCGAGCCCTGGAGGCATCGCTGGCCCAGTTGAACTACCAGCGCTTTCAGCTGGAAGGAGCTCATCTCACCCTCGCCTCGAACCTCATGACGACCGCCGTACAGGAGGCATCCCTGCGCGCCAGGATCCGGGCGACCGGGGAGATCATCGCGGCCGAGGAGGAGCAGGTAAAGCTCATGGAGCGCCGGTTCCAGCTCGGTGGGGCATCCCTCTCCGAACAGCTGGCGCAGCAGGCGCAACTGGCACAGACCCGCAGCACCCTGCCGCCACTGGAAAAAGAGCTGGCGCAGGCCAGGCACCAGCTGGCGGCACTGGCCGGCAAGTTCCCCGCTGCAGCGGCCGCGCTCCCGGAGTTCGAGCTCGCGGACCTGCGGCTCCCGCAGGATCTGCCGGTGAGCCTCCCTTCCGAGCTGGTGCGCCAGCGCCCCGACATCCGCGCGTCGGAAGAGCTTTTGCACGAGG
>DATCHY010000026.1:0-2627 GCA_036508065.1 Geomonas sp.
TCCCCTTCAGCCTCGGTACGTAGCCGTGGTGGTCGGCACCCCAGACGTCGATGACCCAGTCGAAGCCGCGTTCAAACTTGTCCCGGTGGTAGGCGATGTCGGAGGCAAAGTAGGTGGTAACGCCGTTGCTCCGGACCACGACCCGGTCCTTGTCGTCGCCGTAGTCGGTGGTGCGGAACCAGAGCGCCCCGTCCTGCTCGTAGATGAGCCCCTTCCCCTGCATCTCGGCGATGGCCGAGGCGACCTTGCCGTCATCGAAGAGCGACTGCTCGGAGAACCAGTTGTCCAGGTTCACCCCGAAGGACTTGAGGTCCTCGTCGATCCCCTTCAGGATCAGGTCCCCTCCCATCTTGGCGAAGAAGGCGACCCCTTCCTCCTGCGGAGCCTTCAGGAAACGGTCGCCCACCTTGGCGATCGCATCGCGCGCGATGTCCTTGATGTAGGCACCCTGGTAGCAGTTCTCCGGGAACTCCAGCTTTTCCCCCAGCAGTTCGCGGTAGCGCAAAAGACCGGAGAGCCCGAGGGTGTTCATCTGGTTGCCGGCGTCGTTAATGTAGTACTCACGCTGCACGTCGAAGCCCGCTGCAGCGAGGAGCGAGGCGACCGCGTCCCCTGTCGCCGCACCCCGGCCGTGGCCGATATGGAGCGGGCCGGTCGGGTTGGCGCTCACGAACTCCACCTGCACCTTCTTGCCGGCGCCGACCTTGCTTGTGCCGAAGGCCGGGCCCTGCGCGTTGATCTCGGTCAGGGTCGTTCTCCAGGCAGCGTCCTTGACGAAGAAGTTTATAAACCCGGGGCCGGCGATCTCCAGGCTCTCGATGAGCTCGGAGCTCCCGGCGAGCTTGTTGACGATGATCTCGGCGATGGCGCGGGGCGACTTGCGCTCCGGCTTCGCCATCTGCATGGCGACGTTGGTGGCGAAATCCCCGTGCTCCGGATGTGCCGGCTTCTCAACGCCGATCGACGGGACTACCCTCGAGGTGAGCGTGCCGTCGGCGAAACACCCCTCGATTCCCTTCAGGATGCATGCGCGCAGCTGCTCCTTCATATCTTATCCCCCTTTTTTGTTGTCAATTCCGTATCAGGCAGAGCCTTTGTCACTTCCGTATCGGGCACGGCCTTGATGGTGACGTCCCTGGTAAAGTCCGGGCAGTGGGCACCGCCGTCCGTCACCCGGAACTTTTTGGCGCAGTTCTCGCGCCAGGCGCAGACCACGCAGTGCTGTTTTCCAACCGTGTCAGCCATTTTCGAACCCCTTGGTATCACGCCTAATCGTTATTTGGGGGCCGCTCCCGTTTTTTTCTGTTCCGCGGCACCCGTATGATCCTTCTGAGCATCCTTCCTCTCACCCTTATCCCCTGGAGCAGGGATCTTCTCAGGAGGAAACTGGTAGATCACCTCGTTGCTGCGCACCAGACCGAAATCGCGCCGGGCTATGCTTTCCAGGTAACGCCGGTCGGACTGCAGCGCAGCTATTTCCCGCTTCAGCCTGTCGTTTTCATCCTTTTGCTCCAGGAAACGTTTCTGCATTTCGTCACGGTCGCGGTGCAGGTGGTTGATCCGCAACAGTCCCCGATCGCCGAAAACGGTGAAAAACAGGATGAAAATTATGACCGCCGCTGGGGTCAGGTAGAACCGTTTCTGCATGGCTACTCCGCGGAAAGGACGGAGCTGAAATACTCGATGGTCTGCTTCAGGCCGTCGTCAACCTTCACCTGCGGCTCCCAGTCGAGCATCTCCTTGGCAAGGGTGATGTCGGGCTGCCTCTGCTTCGGGTCATCGGCCGGCAGCGGCTTGAAGACGATGCGCGAACTGGAACCGGTAAGGGCGATGATCTTTTCGGCAAATCCGAGGATGGTGGTCTCGGTAGGGTTGCCCAGATTTACGGGGCCGATGAATCCTGGGCATTCCATCATCCGTACCATCCCCTCCACCAGGTCAGAGACGAAACAAAAGGAGCGCGTCTGGTCGCCTTTGCCGTAGACGGTGATGTCTTCGCCCCTGAGCGCCTGGAGGATGAAGTTGGATACTACCCGGCCGTCGTTCTTAGCCATCTTCGGCCCGTAGGTATTGAAGATCCTGATGATCCTGACATCCACGTTGTTTTGCCGGTGGTAGTCCATCATCAGGGTCTCGGCCACCCGCTTCCCCTCGTCGTAGCAGCTCCTGATGCCGAGCGTGTTCACGTTGCCCCAGTACGACTCGGTCTGGGGATGTACCTGCGGGTCGCCGTACACCTCGGAGGTCGATGCCTGCAGGATCCTGGCCCTCACCCGCTTGGCCATGCCGAGCATGTTGATCGCGCCCATCACGCTCGTCTTGGTCGTCTTCACCGGGTTGTACTGGTAGTGGATCGGGGAGGCGGGACAGGCGAGGTTGAAGATCCTGTCCACCTCCAGGAGGATAGGCTCCGTGACGTCATGACGGATCAGTTCGAAGTTGCGGCTCTCCAGCAGATGGGAGATATTGCGCTTGCTTCCGGTGAAGAAGTTGTCGAGGCAAACCACCTCGTGACCATCCTTCAGGAGCCTTTCGCAAAGATGTGAACCGATAAAGCCGGCGCCGCCGGTGACGAGCATTCGCATATTGACCCCGATATCATACGTTCTACGTTCTACGTTCTACGT
>DATCHY010000027.1:0-2752 GCA_036508065.1 Geomonas sp.
GGCACGCTTCACCCTCATCATCGGCGAGGACGAGCTGGGCCGGGGGACCGCGCCCTTGAAGGACATGGACGGCGGCACCCAGGGCGAGGTGGCGCTCGATGCCGCGGCGGTGCTGGCCGGGCTCAAGGGGAATCCTGCTTAGTACCGTTCTTCCGTCAGGCTAAAATGCCCAACCTTACGTCCCCTCCCCCCTCCGGGAGGAGGAGAGCGGAAATGTGCTGATTGCCAAGCCGTAGGGTGGGCCCTGCCCACCGGCAGCCGCAGGCTATGGCACCCGCAAGGGGTGCCCCTACAGAACCGGTGTCGTGTGATATCCCTTGCGGGTATCCTGGCCGACGGCGATCGGTGGGCACGGCCCACCCTACGGGTATCCGAGTGGTCATCATCATCCCGACGCCCAGCGTCACGCCTCAGGGACGCTTGAGCGTCCATGGCTGCGTCCCCACGGAGGCCGTGGGGACGGTAACCGATAACGAACTGCCGGGGTCAAACCCCTTCTTCTTTTTATCCGCGCAAATCAGCTCAATCCGCGCCTGCGCGCTTCGGCGCGCAGGCGCGTTCTACGCTTTTGATATTTTCGGTTTGGATCCGGCTGCGCCGGCTTAGGACATCAAGTAATCATGGAACCTGCTAATTTCGTACATCTGCACCTGCATTCGCAGTATTCACTCCTCGACGGGGCTATCCGCATCGGCGACCTGCTCGCCAAGGTGAAGGCGCACGGCATGCCCGCCGTCGCCATGACCGACCACGGCAACATGTTCGGCACCATGGAGTTCTTCCTGAAATGCAAGGACAAGGGGATCCGGCCGATCATCGGCTCCGAGGTCTACATCGCGCCGAATTCGCGCCACCTGAAGCAGGCGGCGACCAGCGCGGACCCGGTGACGAGCTACCACCTGATCCTTCTGTGCGAGAACATGAAGGGCTATCGGAACCTCTCCTATCTCACCTCCGCAGGGTACAAGGAGGGGTTCTACCGGCGCCCCCGCATCGACAAGGAGCTCCTCGCGGCGCACTCCGAGGGGCTGATCGTCCTCTCCGCCTGCCTGCAGGGGGAAGTCGCCTACCTGTGCGGCAGGAACAAGATGGATGAGGCGCGGGCCGCGGCCTCCTGGTATGCGGAAACCTTCCCGGGAAGCTACTACATCGAGCTGCAGGAAAACACCCTCCCCGAGCAGGACATCGCCAACCGCCGCCTGATGGAGGTGGCCCGCGACCTTTCCCTGCCGCTGGTCGCCACCAACGACTGCCACTACCTGAACAAGGAGGACGCGCGCGCCCACGAGATCCTGCTCTGCATCCAGACCGGCAAGACCATGAACGACCCGAACCGGATGCGCTTTTCCGCGGACGAGTTCTATGTGAAGACGCCGCAGGAGATGGAGGCCGCCTTCCACTACGCCCCCGAGGCGCTGGCCAACACGGTGAAGATCGCCGAGCGCTGCCACCTCGAGTTCGACTTCAAGACCTACCACTTCCCGGCCTACACCCCTCCCGAGGGGCAGACCCTGGACCAGCAGCTCGAGGCGGAGGCGATCGAGGGGCTCAAGGAGCGCCTGAAGGGGATCCGGATCAAGTATCCGAACCTGACGGACGAGGACGAGAAGGGGTATGACGCGCGCCTGCGCATCGAACTCGACTGCATCAGGCAGATGGGCTTTCCCGGCTACTTCCTGATCGTCGCCGACTTCATCAACTGGGCCAAGGACCACGGCATCCCGGTCGGGCCCGGCAGGGGTTCGGCGGCGGGGAGTCTCGTCGCCTTCTCCATCAGGATCACCGACATCGACCCGATGCCCTACAACCTGCTGTTCGAGCGGTTCCTCAACCCGGAACGTATCTCCATGCCGGATATCGACGTCGACTTCTGCCAGGACCGCCGCGAAGAGGTGATCCAGTACATGGTGGAGAAGTACGGCCGCGACAAGGTGTGCCAGATCATCACCTTCGGCACCATGGCGGCGCGCGGCGTGATCCGCGACGTCGGGCGCGCGCTCGATCTTCCCTACGGCGACGTGGACCGGATCGCGAAGCTGGTCCCCGAGGTGCTCGGTATCACCCTGGAGAAGGCGCTGGTCCAGGAACCCAAGCTGAACGAGCTGGCCGCAGCCGACGCGCGCGTCAAGGAGGTGCTCGCGGTAGCGCTTCGCCTGGAGGGGCTCGCGCGCCACGCCTCGACCCACGCGGCGGGGCTGGTGGTCGCTCCCAAGCAGATGGAGGAGTTCTGCCCGGTCTACAAGGACCAGAAGAGCGGCTCGCTCACCACGCAGTACTCCATGAAGTACGTGGAGAAGATCGGCCTGGTGAAGTTCGACTTCCTGGGGCTCAAGAACCTGACCGTCATCGACAACGCGGTGAAGCACGTCCGGGTCGGGAAGGTTCCCGACTTCGACATCTCGCTTTTGCGCGACGACGACGAGGAGTCCTACAAGCTCTTGCAGTCCGGCAACACCACCGGCGTGTTCCAGCTCGAGTCGAGCGGCATGAAGGAGCTGCTGGTAAAGCTCAAGCCCTCCTGCTTCGAGGACATCATCGCGGTCTGCGCACTCTACCGTCCGGGCCCCTTGGGCAGCGGCATGGTGGACGACTTCATCGAGCGCAAGCACGGCCGCAAGCAGACGGTCTACGATCTGCCGCAGCTGGAGCCGATCCTCAAGGACACCTACGGCGTCATCGTCTATCAGGAACAGGTCATGCAGATCGCCCGCAGCCTGGCCGGCTACTCGCTTGGGGGCGCCGACCTGCTGCG
>DATCHY010000028.1:0-4314 GCA_036508065.1 Geomonas sp.
CCGACCGGCTCAGTTGGTACAGCGCGTCAATGAGGATCACGCCCCTTGCTTCGGCGCCGCTCGCCCCGAGCAGCACGAATGCCACCCTTTCCTTCATCGCACTGCACAGGTGATGGATATCCATGCGAGTCACCTCAAGGCTGCACTTTGCAGACCCCAACGCCGCCGGGAGCTGTCGGCGCAAGCGTAACCTGCCGCGCCGCTAGGGATATCTTAGCGCACAAACCGCCCCTCGTCCGCGCCTTTCTCCACCTTTGCTCCGCACGCCGTGAGGAGCGCCACGGTGCGGCCGACGTAGAGCAAGGCGATTGCCGCCGCCCCCCAGGTGACGGCGAATATCCCCCACCAGATGCCGTAAAGTCCAAAGCCCAGCGTGACGGCGAGCAGGTAGAAAACGGGCAGCGGCAGGATGATCTGCCTCAGCAGGCCGATGGCCAGCGGAAAGGCCGGTCTCTTCAGCCCCTGCAGCACCGAGACGCTGGTGTAGAGTATCACGTAGGCGATGAAAACGAACGTCTCTATCCTCAGGTAGGAGACCCCGATGCCGATCACCGCGCTGTCCCGGGTGAAAAACCCCATGAGCGGCTCCGCGCAGAGGTAGACGGCGGCAGTTCCGGCTCCCATCAGTATGACCCCGGCCTTGATCGCCTTGCCGATGGTCTCCACCACCCGCTCAATTTTACCCGCCCCGTTGTTCTGCGCCACCAGCGCCAGCGTGGCGACGTTCATCCCCATGACCGGGAGGAGGGCGATCTGTTCGATCCTGGTGGCGATGCCGTAGGCCGCGACCGCGTCCCTGCCGAAACGCGCCACGAACCAGGTGATGACGAAGATTCCAATGCCGACAGTCATCATGTTGAGGCTGGAGGGAAATCCCTGCTGGAAAAGTTCCAGGTAGGCGCGCCGCTCCGGGATCAGGCTGCGCCAGCCGAATCCGGCAAGAAGGCCGGTTCGCCTGGCCCGGGTAAACAGGTAGAGGTTCCCCATTGCTTGTATCAGCACCGTCGCCCAGGCTAGTCCGGCGACTCCCATAGCGGGGACGCCGAAACCACCGTAGAGAAACCATGGGTCGAGGAAGAAGTTCAGGACACAGCCGGTCACCAGGAAATTGCGGAAACTCCTGCTGTCACCGGTCGCATTCAGGATCGAACTCAGCACGAAGTTGACCAGGAAAAAGAGGCTACCGGAAAATATGGCATCTATGTAGCTGAGAGCCAGGGTGAGTACGCCTCCAGTACCTCCTAACAGGGAATAGAGCCAGGGAGCCAGATTTAGGCCGACCAGGGTAACCAGGATGCCGTTTGCCAGGCCGAAGGAGATGGTCTGGCCCGCAAGGTGGCGTGCCGCTTCGCGATCGCCGGCGCCTATGGCATGCCCGATCAAGGCTGTCGCACCGGTAGAGATCCCGGCGCCGACGGCTATGATGAGGAAGAACACGGGAAAGGAAAGGGAGAGTGCCGCGAGCGCCTCGGTGGAGACCCGGCCACCGTAGTAGGTATCCACTACGTTGAACATGGTATTGAAGAAATACCCAATACTGGTCGGGACTGCTATTTTCCTGATCAGTTTCGGGATCGGCTGGTTCAGCAGGTCATACTCTTCACTCATGCGCCCTCTTCTGGTTCCATTGACTGCACCATGGCCATGCAACATGGAGCAATCATCCGCCGTCTCGCTGCCAGCCGTGCCGGTGCCAGGGCCGATACCCGCCCGATGTTACCCCGCTTTGCGATGGCGGGCAAGGGAGGATTTTCGGGCGAGGGACAGGACCGACCCGGCAGGGTCAGTATTTCAGTACCCTGCCCAGAAAATCCCGCAGTTCCATGGTCTGCGGCGCGCTGAAGAGCTGCTGCGCCGGTCCGGTTTCCAGGATTTTCCCGCCACTGAGGAACAGGCAGTAATCGGCGACCCTGCTGGCGAAACCCATATTGTGGGTCACCAGAATCAGCTCCCTCCCCTCGGCCCGCAACTCCGCGATGATGTCGAGCACCTCCGCGGTCATCTCCGGGTCGAGGGCGGAGGTCGGTTCGTCGAACAGCAGGAAACGGGGCTTTACCGCCACAGCCCGCACGATGGCGACGCGCTGCTGCTGCCCACCGGAGAGCTCGAACGGTTTTTTGCCGGCATGCGCCTCGAGCTGAAAGCGCGCAAGCAGCGCCATGGCGTACGCCTGAGCAGCAGACCTCTGGTACCCGTGCGCCTGCACGAGTGGCAGCGTGACGTTTTCCAGTGCGGTCAGGTGGGGAAAGAGATTGAACGCCTGGAACACCGTCCCGATCCCGCGCCGGTACCGGATCAGATCTTCCTCGCTGGAGGGTAGCGGCTCTCCGTCGATCTCCACGCTCCCCTGGTCCGGCATCTCCAGTCCGGCCAGCACCCTGAGGAGGGTCGATTTCCCGCCGCCCGACGGCCCGATCAGCACGAGGGTACGGGCCTCCGAGACATCGAGCGAGACGCCGTCCAGCGCGGCGATGCTGTTATAGCGCTTCACCACCCCGGCGAGCCTAAGATGCATAGCGGTATCTCCCCTCCAGGTATCGGCTGAGCAGGGAGATCGGGAGCGTGAGGGCAAGATAGCCGACCGCAAGCGGCAGGTAGCTCTCCATGGTGGAGTAGGTAAATGCGTTTACTTCCTGTGCATTCAGGGTGAATTCGTTCACGGCGATGATGGAGAGGAGCGAGGAGTCCTTGATGAGCGAGGCGAACTGTCCGGCCAGAGGCGGCAGGATCCTGCGCATGACCTGGGGAAAGACCACGTAGCGGTAGGTCTGGCGCCGGGTGAGCCCGATGGCCCGCGCCGATTCCAGCTGGGACTCTCCGATGCTCTCAATGCCTGCCCTGATGATCTCGCTGATGTAGGCGCCGGCGAAAAGCGCGAGGGTAAGGGTACCGACCGCGTACCGGTTGCCGATGCCGAAGGCGTCGGCTACCACGTAGAAGAAGACCAGGATCTGCACCAGAAGCGGCGTACCACGGATCAGCTCGATGTAGATCTTGCCGAGATAGCGAAGCGGCAGGAAGATTGACCGTTGCGCCAGGGCCGCGCAGAGGCCGATGACGATGCTTGCGACCAGGGAAGCCGCCGAGATGGCGAGCGTCACCAGCCAGCCGGTGAGAAACTTTTGCCGGTAACGGTAGACGGCGCTCCAGTCCCAGCCGTACTGGAGTCGGGAGAAGGCAAAGCTGAAGATCAGCGCGAGCAGCAGCACTGCCGCCACGACCCCGACTGCGCGGCCGTAAAGGGGAATTACCTCTCCATTACCCTTGCGGCGTGCGAAAAAAATATTGGCCCAGCGGGATGACATGGAACCTCGGAGAAACAGGTTGAGGTTGAGGTTGAGGTTGAGAAAGGCCTTTTCTTAACCATAACCTCAACCTTGGCCTGTTTTTTCCCCCGTCACAGGAAAAACGGGAAACCGAGGCGACGGAACGCTTCCTTTTCTTCCTTCAGGTAACGATCGCCAAGCCTGTCGAACCCTCCGGAGCGCCTGAAGTCGGCGAGGAAGCGGTTGATCTTCCCTCTCAGCTCGTCATTCCCCTTGCGGATGCCTATGGCCCAGGATTCGGTCTGGAACGGCTTCAGGATGGCGCGGGTGGTCTCTTTGTTCCTCTGGTAGTTCTTGTAAGTGGACATCTGATCATAAATGAACGCGTCCGCCTTTCCTTGCACGACTTCCAGGACCGCCGCAGCCTCCTTGTCCAGCACCAGAAGACTCGCGTTCTTCAGGTTCGCCGCGGCATAACTGTGACCGGTGGTCCCCTTCTTGACGGCGATGGTCCGCCCGGGCTGGTCCAATTCGGCGATGGTATTTACGGGAAGCGACTTGCGCACCAGCAGACAGAGGCCGGTGCTGAGGTAAGGATCGGAAAAATCGATGGAACGTGCCCGCTCCGTCGTCGCTGTCATTGAGGAGATGATGAGGTCGATCTTCCCGGTTTTCAGCGCCGGAATCAGTCCGTCGAAAGCCATGTTCCTGATTTCAACCGGCCTTCCCAGCGCCTTACCGAGCTCCTTGGCCAGTTGGACGCTGACGCCATCGGGATTCCCGCGGGTATCCGTCATCTCGAAGGGTGGGTAGGCGAGTTCCATTCCGATAACAAGCGGCTTTGCCGCACTAACGGGGGAAGCGGCCAGAAGCGGGAGTGCCAGAAGAACTGCGAACAGGCCTAACCAATAGATACCTTTGGACAAAGTACACCTCCTTGTCACTGAAAGTTGCAGATATCTAATACACCCTGGAAGGGAGGCTGTCAATGAGAACGGGGCTATTGGAGCTGCTTGGCTGAAGAGGTGCGAAAAAAAAAGAGCGGACA
>DATCHY010000029.1:0-11386 GCA_036508065.1 Geomonas sp.
GCCCGGCGACGTTCACCGCGACCAGCGGGCCGCTGTTGCCGCTCAGGTCGTGCACGGCCCGGGCCACCAGTTCCTTGCCGACGCCGCTCTCCCCGGTGATGAGCAGCGGCTGGCGGCTCCCCGCCACCGCCTCGATGTAGCTGAAGATCCCGAGCATGGCGCGGTCGCCGGTGACGATATCGACGAAGGCCTCCGGGTGGCGCAGCTCGTTGGAGAGGATGCGGTCGGAGATGGCCTGGTTCTCGCGCTCCAGTTCCAGCATCCGGATGGCGCGCAGCACGCCGGTCACCAGGCGGTCCTCCTCCACGGTCTTTACGAAGTAGTCGAAGGCACCGAGCTTCATGCAGCGGACCGCGGTCTCGAGCTGGTTCATCCCGCTTACCACGATCGTCAGCAGCTCCGGGTGATGCTCGGCGATCAGCGTCAGCAGCGCCTCTCCGCTTAAGTGCGGCATGGTCAGGTCGAGGAGCACCAGTCTCACCTCGCCTCGTGCCAGGATTGCGGGGACCTCGCGGCTGTCGGAGCAGGTGAGGATGTTGTTGATCCCGGCGCGGGCCAGGGTGAGGCTCACGGAGCGCAGCCAGGCGGGCTCGTCGTCGACCAGCAGGATAGCGAAATGGGGTACCAGGGATTGCGTCATATGGGGGGCTCCTCCTTGGTCATACTGAATAATCACCCATGGTTACGGATAGGGTGAGGGTCGCGGTGGTGCCGCGGCCCGGCGGGGAGTCGAAGCTTAAGCTCCCGCCGTGTTCCTGGACTATGCCGGCCGAGATGGAGAGCCCGAGCCCGGTGCCGCCGCTCTCCCGCTTGGTGGTGAAGAAGGGATCGGTCAGCCGGTTCATGAACTCGGGCGGTATGCCGACTCCCTCGTCCCTGATGGCGAGTTGCACCTGGCCGGAAGCCTCATGGAAACTCGTGGTGAGGTAGATGCCGCGCTCTGGGGAGGGGAGCGCCTGGCAGGCGTTGATCAGCAGGTTGACAATCACCTGCTCGATGCGCTGCGCGTTGCCGAGAACCTGCGGCAGGTCGTCGCTGTATTGCACGGAGCAGCGGTCGGTCGCCTTGCGGATCGGGCTCTCCACCAGGCGCATCGCCGCCTGTGCCACGGCGTTCAGGTCGAACGGCTCCCTGCGTGCCGCCGTGTCCTGGCGCGCGTAATCCTTGAGATCCTCGACGATCCGCTTGATGCGTGCCGCGCCTGCGCTCATGTCCCCGAGCATGTGGGGCACCTCGTTGCGCATCCGCGAGTAGGGGAGCCCCCCCAGCAGGAAATCGCCCTGCTCCTGGTAGCGCGCCTCCAGGGTTTCCAGGGCGTCGCCGTAGACGTCCTTCAGGATCGGGAGGTTCAGGAGGATCAGGCCGTTCGGGTTGTTGACCTCGTGGGCGACGCCGGCCACCAGGATGCCGAGCGTCGCCATCTTGTCGGCCTGGATCAGCTTGTCCTGGTGTAGCCTGAGTTTCTCGAGCGCGCGGTTGCGCTCGGCCACCTCCTGGGCCAGCTCCTCGGTCCGCTCCTCGACCCGCCGCTGCAGGGTCCGGGACCAGACCCCGGTCGCGATCAGGATGCAGAGCAGCGGCAGCAGCACCATGGCTCCGTACTTCATGGCCCGCTCGGGGGTAAAGCGCGGCTGCTCGTGCACGCCGAGCCACTTGTCGTAGATCGCTTGGTACTGCCCGGTCTGCTGCAGGATGGCGAGCCCCTCGCTGAAGCGGGTCAGCAGCTCGGCATTACCCTTGTTGACCGCGTAGCAGTATTTCTCCGCGGCGACATTCTTCGCCACCGGGACCAGGTTGGAGAGGTGCAGTTCGCGGATCAGGAACATCCCCGGCAGGCTTGCCACGGCGGCGTAGTCGCAGCGCCCGGAGGCGAGGAGCCGCAGCGCCTCGGCGGGGGAGTCGGTGAGGACGAGTTCGGCGCCGAAGCCGTATTGCACCAGGGTGTCGTGCATGATGCCGTTTCTGAACACGATCACCTTCTTGCCGCGCAGTCCCTCCAGCGAGGCGACCGCAGGCGTGCCCCGGCGGGCGAAGATGGCGTGGTGCACAATGGTGTGCGGCGGGGAGAAGTCGATGCTCTTGGTCCGCTCTTCGGAAAAGGAGATTCCCTGCAGGATGTCGATCTTGCCGCTGGTGAGGCTCGAACGGAGCTTGGACCAGGAGTCGAAACGGAACTCGACCTTCATTCCCATGACGTCGGCGATGGCGCGGGTCAGGTCGACGTTGTAGCCTGCCGGATCGCCGTCGTCGTCCAGGAACTCGTAGGGAGGGTAGGCCCGGTTGCCGCCGACGACGACCGTCCGGCTGGCGGTTTGGTCCTCGCTGGCTGGCGGCGTTGCGAAAGAAGCGAGGGCCGGCCGGACCGTCGGGAAAGCCAGCAGGCAGGCGACGAGGCAAAGCGCCCTGATGAGCATCCGGGTGGTCCGGCGGGAGCGGGAGGGGGGAATCGTCGCAGTGGGCGCGGGGTTATGGTGTCCGGTGCGCCGGGTCATGATTGTATCGATGGGAACACTGATGCCGATCCGTAACTAAAAAAATAACTGCCAACTTCGCCGTTTACCATAGCATATTGAAACCGAAAAAAAATCACTATTTGCCTGCCCTGCGCTCCTTTGTTTACATCTCCATCGGGTGAGGTATCATTCTCATGAGTCATGAGGCCGCTTAACTGGGGGAGATCATGCACCAGGTCATGGTAACGATGCAGCTATTCATTTCCCTTTGTCCGAGATTGATAGCTGACCTTGCTGATGGTCTGCAGACTGAAGTGACGCTCGGATCCCGTATCGCGATGATTCTGGCCCCGGCGGTTCTGTCAGGATTGATTGCCTTGCTGGTGCAGTATTTAGTCGCGGTGGGCATCTTGCCGGCGCGCAAACGTGTCACCGGCAAGATGCCGGGATTAGTCATGGGCTGGTACCTCGACAGGATTTGCCAAAATAACGCGTACCTTCTGGTCCGATCGGTCGGGTTGGCTATGGTTGTTTGCGCGGCTCTGGGGGTCGCCGTCGTAACTAAGGGTAACTTCGCCAGCAGCCATCCACAGGTCAGGGGAGATGTTGTCGCGGTGGCTGAATATGCCATTGGGAGAGATTGAACCCGGGAAAAGCGGCTGCCCAGCCGTCACCCGCCCTGAAAGCGCCTCAAGGACCAGTCTGTAGGGTGCGTCGTACCTGGAATTTCTCCGTGCCCTGTCTGCATTCCAACTCGACATCCGAGAACTTCCTGAATTTTTCGGCAGGATTTGCGCGGCCTGCCCTGTTCTGCCTCTGCTGCACAATGTTCTTGCACCTGTCGAGTACGCCCTTCAAATCGCTACCGGTGACATCCGCGACTTCGAAACGAAACGTTCTGGTCACCAGACCTTCGCCCTGTATGCTGGTGATGCTCCCTTTGCAGGTGATGGCCTGCTCTGCATGTGCAAATCCCGCCAGCAAAAGCAGTAATACGGCGGACGGTACGAGTGGGTTTCTCATGTGAACTCCTCCTTAGACCGATGGATGCAACGGACAGCTCCAGGCGCTATTACTCCTCGCCCCGGTCACGGCGTGCCGCTCTCCTCTGCGCCCGGGACGCCTGCCGCCGAGCTGCAGCTGCGCTAGCCGCCGACGGGGCCGGGGGCAGCGCGGGGGCTGCGACCGAGGGACTCGTGGGCGCCGGTGTCTGCTGAACAGGTGTCTGCTGGGCCGGTGTCACCGGCACCGATGGCTGCTGAGCCGGTGTCATCTGCATCGGTGCCTGCTGAGCCTGAGCCGCGGGCGGTCCGGTTTGCCCGCCGGGTTGTGCCGTGGCTAGAGGCGATTTCTTGCCCGTTGCCACATCGAGGACTTTGGCCTTTGACCGGTAACGCGCCGGGATTTCGTGCAGGCTGTTGGTGTAGAAAGCGGTGCCCCGAGCATCCTTCCAGGTGTAAATCTCCCCGTAGGCGGCAGAGGCAACGAACAGCAGCAGCATGGCAATTATTTTCATGAGCCCTCCGGCGCAAATTGTGTACCGTCATCATTATTAAAGATAACAAGGCGCTATTCAATGGGAAAAATGCGCCAACCGCTTTTTTTCTCCTCGCGGCAAAAAAAAGCGAGCTCATATTGCCGGGAACCGGGGTGGCTGCAGCGGCAGCACCGAGCGCGGTTCTCACGCTTATCCGGACAGTTGCTGCGGGTTAAGAGTTGTCAATTAACCACGGCTGCCGTACTATTAATCCATTCTTGCTGGCTAAGGAGGCCGATATGGTCCGCTATCTCATTTACCTGAGCGCTTTGGTGATCTCCCTGGGCGGCTGCGCCAGCTATCCTGATGTAAACCGGGATCGGCTGGAGAGTCTGCCACAGCATTACATTCAGTTCGACATGATTTTGTCCTGGCAGGTAAGGAGTGCCGGAGCTCAAACGGTTGTCGACGGCGTGTTGAAGAATGTCCGGTGGACGTTCATGGACGACGTCGAAGTGTGGGTGGCAGCGCTCGACGCGTCGGGAAAGCCGACGGCGCGGTCGGTGAGCTTCATTATACCCAATGAACTGAGACGTGATGAGGTTGCCCCGTTCACCGTGAAATTGCCGGTTGGGGTCGTGCCCGGCACCAGGTTGCGCTTTACCTACAAGTACACGGGATCTGATGGCGGCAACGATGGACCGAGCGCGACGAGCTGGATGCAGAGCTTTGAAGCGGAAGTCCCAAAACGGTAGCACAACTGTCAGATTGAAACTTTCCTTGCACGGTGGACGGGCATATGGTCTTGAGGAGATGAGTCATGAAATACGTTGCGCTGTTTTCGGGGTTACTGTTACTCGGGATTACGGCCATAGGGATCGTTACAGACGGCTTTACCCGTCATCCTTCAATGGCGGACGCCGCATCCCGGATCAGGGTCTATTCGGCAGAAAAGGGGACCTATGTCATGAGCGACGAAGTGGTGAAATCCAAGGACGAATGGAAGAAGATCCTCACACCCGAACAGTTTCACGTCCTGCGGGAAAAGGGGACCGAGCGGCCCTTCACCGGGAAGTATGCGACCAGCCATGAACATGGGATCTACCAGTGTGCCGGGTGCGGATTGGATCTTTTCAGGTCGGAGGACAAATACGAATCCGGCACAGGTTGGCCCAGTTTTACCGCGCCGATTGCCCCGGAAAACATCAAGACCGCGGTTGACAAGGGCTTTTTCTCGACCCGCACGGAAGTGCTGTGCCGCCGTTGCGGCGGCCATATCGGCCATGTTTTCGATGACGGACCGAAACCGACGGGACTGCGTTACTGCATGAATTCCGCAGCGCTGCAGTTCGCCGCGACCAAGTAACGCCGAGTTTTACAAAAGGGGGAGCACCGGATGAAAACAGCCATTGTCGCGGTTTTCCTGCTGATCACAACGTTCATGGCTGCCCATGTCCTCATGGCAGCAGGCGACCCGGCGCCTCGGAAGGGCGCGCCCCCGGCCGGACAGCTGCAGAAGGCGACCTTCGCCGGCGGCTGCTTCTGGTGCATGGAGCGCCCTTTCGACGAGTTGCCCGGCGTGGTTTCGGTTACCTCCGGGTACACCGGGGGACAGAAGAAGAACCCGACCTATCAGGAGGTTTCGGCTGGCGGGACAGGGCACGCCGAGTCGGTCCAGGTGGTTTACGACCCGGCAAAGATCGGCTACGACAAGCTGCTTGAGCGGTACTGGCACAACATCGACCCGACCGTGAAGGATCGCCAGTTCTGTGACGTGGGCAGCCAGTACCGCAGTG
Source organism: Geomonas sp. (assembly GCA_036508065.1). Lineage (GTDB taxonomy): Bacteria > Desulfobacterota > Desulfuromonadia > Geobacterales > Geobacteraceae > Geomonas. The sequence continues at coordinate 5,727 of DATCHY010000029.1, forward strand.
CCATCTTCTATCATAACGAGGAGCAGCACCGTCTCGCCGTCCAGTCCAGGAAGGCACTGGAGATGAACAAGCCCTTCAAAGGCCCGGTTGTCACGGAAATCGTTGCGGCGGGCGAATTCTTCCCGGCAGAGGAGTATCATCAGCACTATTACAAGAAGAACCCGATCCGGTACAAATACTACCGCACCAGCTGCGGCCGGGACAAAAGACTGAAGGAGCTTTGGGGAGACCTGGCCGGGCATTGAGAAAGTTGCCCCCTATTCAACCCCATCCCCCTCCTGACCTCCCCCTTGAAAGGGGAGGAACGTGACTAGCGGAAGATTGAAATTGATCCGGTAGCATAATGCTGGAAAGTTCTGTGTTTGAGATAGATAGCTGTCGCTTACCTAGTGGTATCAACAGTGTTATCAACAGTGTTATTCACAGAAAGAGATCTCCGCCACGAAGCCTGTGCACCCAAACCATTCCTGTACCTAATTAGCGCTGATCTTCCGCTGTTCCAGTTCCTCCCCCTTCAAGGGGGATGTATAGGAGGGGGATGGGGTTCTTTTAACCCTTGAAGGGGAGGGAGTTTCTCCAGCGGAAGATCGGCGCTGGTCAGGTTCCTGTAAGTCCTGAGACGCATGCGATGCGTCTCTACATGGTCCTCAGGCCCGAACTGCTCAGTCTTGCCAATAGATTCCCTGCCTCCCGTTTCCGGCCAAAAAATGTTGGTATACTGTTGAAGGCGCGGCCTAGGACCGGATTTCCGGGCAAGAACCGCTTGCTCAATGCGCTAACCAAAAAGCTGCCGGATTGGATGAATCGCTCGATCGGTTATGACGGGAGGGTGCATGAAAAACAGGGAAATCGCCCGGATGTTCAGCGACATCGCCGATATCATGGAGATCCTGGAGGACAACCCGTTCAAGATAAGGGCGTACCGAAAGGCCGCCCTCAACCTCGAAGGGCTTACCCAGAATATCGAGGAGCTGTCGCACAAAGAGCTCCTGGAGATTCCCGGCGTGGGGCAGGATCTGGCGGCCAAGATCGAGGAGTACCTCGGCACGGGGACCATGGCCACCCATGAAGCGCTGAAGAGCAAGGTCCCGACCGGGGTATTCTCCCTGCTCGCCATTCCAAACCTCGGCCCAAAGACCGCCAAAACCATTTACGACCAGCTCGGGGTGACCAGCATCGAAGAGCTTGAGCTGGCGGCCGCCGAGCACCGGCTGGCGGGGATTCGGGGAATCCAGCAAAAGACCGAGGAGAACATCCTCAAGGGGATCGCCGCGGTAAAACGTGGCCGGGAGCGGCAGCCGCTGGGCCGCATGCTGCCGGCGGCACTGGATCTCGTGGATGCCTTGAAAAAGCGGGCCAAAGTGGAGCGGATCGAGATCGCCGGCAGCATCCGGCGCCGAAGGGACAGCATCAAGGATATCGATATCATCGCCACCTCCCCGGACCCGGCCGGCGTCATGGAGGCCTTCACCAAGCTCCCCCAGGTGGAGGCGGTCATCATGCACGGTCCCACCCGTTCGAGCGCCACGATCCGGGAGGGGGTCCAGGTGGACCTGCGGGTGGTGGAGCCGGAGTCCTTCGGTGCGGCGCTCGCCTATCTCACCGGGAGCAAGCAGCACAATGTCCGGCTCAGGGAGATGGCGGTGAAGCGCGGGTTGAAGATCAACGAGTACGGCATCTTTCGGGAAGAGGACGACCAGCGCCTGGGAGGGGAGCAGGAGGAGGATGTCTACCGCCTGCTCGGTCTGCCGTTCATCCCGCCGGAGTTGCGCGAGGACCGCGGCGAGGTAGAGGCCGCCATCGCCGGCAAGCTGCCGCGGCTGGTCGGGCTGTCAGACCTCCGCGGCGACCTCCATGTCCACTCCAAGTGGAGCGACGGCGCCCACAGCCTCCCTGAGATCGCCGAGGCAGCCAAGGCCAGGGGCCTTTCCTACATCGCCCTGACCGACCATTCCAAGGGGCTGGGAGTCGCCCGCGGCCTGACCGTGGAGCGGCTCATGGAGCAGCACCAGGAGATTGAGGCTTTCAACCGGGAACAGAAGGGGTTCAGGGTGCTGCACGGGACCGAGATGGACATCCTGTTGGACGGGAGCCTCGACTTTCCCGACGAGGTGCTTAAAAAGCTCGACATCGTGGTCGCTTCGATCCATTCTGCGTTTTCGTTGCCGAGAGAACAGATGACCGCCCGGATCGCCGCCGCCATGAGGAACCCCTACGTTTCCATCATCGCCCATCCCACCGGGCGGCTGATCGGCGAGCGGGAACCCTACGATGTGGATATGGAGGCGCTGCTGCGGGTCGCCAGGGAGACCGGCACGGCCCTGGAGATCAACTGCTACCCGCTGCGCCTCGACCTGAACGACGTCTACGTCCGGCGGGCAAAGGAGCTCGGGGTGGCGCTCGTGATCAGCACCGATCTTCACGTCCTGAGCCAGTTCGACACCCTCTCCTACGGGGTCTCCGTCGCGCAAAGGGGATGGCTCGAGAAGGGCGACGTGCTGAACACGCTGGAGCTGCCGGGGTTATTGAAACGGCTGGGGGCAAAGCGGGGGAGGGCGTGAACTGTGAGTAGGAGTTACCGCATGCACAACGAGGAAGTTCCCATGACAGATTCTCGCTGCTGGCTTTTCAAATCGGAGCCCTCTGGCTTTTCCCTCGAGGACCTGAAAAACCGCCCCGATGCCACGGAACAGTGGGACGGCGTCAGGAATTACCAGGCGCGCAACTTCCTGCGCGACGAGATCATGGTCGGGGACCGGGTGCTTTTTTACCACAGCAACATTGCCGAGCCGGCGGTCGTCGGCATTGCGGAAGTCGTCAAGGCCGGTTACCCGGACTGGACGGCCCTCGACCCGGAGGGTGACCATTTCGACCCCCGCAGCACCCCCGAGAACCCGGTCTGGTACATGGTGGATGTCCGCTTCGTGCGGGAGCTGCCGCGGCCGGTCACCCTGGCCGAGCTGAAGGGAATACCTGCCCTCTCGGAAATGGCACTGCTGAACCGGAGCCGGCTCTCCATCCAGCCGGTGACCGAAGCGGAATGGTCACTCATCCTGAGGCTCGGGGGGGTGCAGTAATGGCAGCGCTACAGTGCGCTGGGGCAAGGCGCCAGTGGATTACAGGATGGAGTGAATCATGTCACGAATGCTAAAAAAACGCTCCAAGAAGGCCGGACTGGCGCCGGGGACCCTGGTGCACCTCGGCACCCCGCACCCCGGCAGCACCAAGATCGAGCTGATCGAGTACGACGCCGGCCACCTGGAGAGACGGCAGATCCCCTCCCTGGAGGAGTGTGCCCTCCCGGGCGCGGCACCCAGCGTCACCTGGATCAACGTGGACGGGGTGTCCCAGGTCGAGGTGCTGCAGCACTTCGGCGCATGTTTCGGCATCCACCCCCTGGTCCTGGAGGACATCCTCGCCACCGACCAGAGGCCCAAGGCCGAGGATTATGGCAGCTACCTCTACGTGGTGCTGAAGATGCTCACGCTGGATGCGGAGAGCGGCGAGATACGGGCCGAGCAGCTGAGCATCGTCCTCGGAGAGAATTACCTGCTCTCTTTCCAGGAAGGGCTGGAAGGGGACGTCTTCGAGCCGGTCCGGGTGCGTCTGAAAAACGAGAAGGGGCGTCTGCGCATCACCGGGCCGGATAACCTGCTGCACGCCCTTTTGGACGTCATCGTGGACAACTATTTCCTGGTCCTGGAAAAACTCGCGGAACGCATAGAGGAGATAGAGGACGAACTGATCGAGAATCCGACGACCGCGACCGTCCATGCCATCTACCGGTTGAAGCGGGAGATGCTCTTCCTGCACAAGGCGGTTTGGCCGCTTCGGGAAGTGGTCGGCGGTCTGCAGCGGCGCGATTCCCAATTGATCCAGGATGCCACCGTCATCTACCTGCGGGACCTCTACGATCACACCATCCAGGTGGTCGACACGCTGGAGACGCTGCGCGACATGCTTTCGGGGATGCTCGACATATACCTCTCCAGCGTCAGCAACCGGCTCAACGAAGTCATGAAGGTGCTGACCATCATCGCCACCATATTCATGCCGCTCACCTTCATCGCCGGCCTGTACGGCATGAACTTCAAGAACATGCCCGAACTTGAGTGGCGCTACGGCTATTTCGCGGTGCTGCTGTTGATGGCCGCCGTAGTCTGCGGCATGCTGGTGTATTTCAGGAGGAAACGCTGGATCTAGGGTCGCAACAGGACCTGCCCGGCTTCAGCGCGCGAGTTGCAGGATCCAGAAAAGAATCGGGAGGGTGCCAAAGGAGAGCACGATGCCCACACCCACCAGGGCGATGGAAAGCTCGGCGTCCATGCCCGCCACGACCGCGAGCGCTCCGGCAGTCATCATGGGCGGCATGCCGGCCTCGATGACGGAGACTTCGACTGCCGGCCCGCTTACTCCCGCCAGCCGGCAGACGGCGAAGGCGACCAGGGGGGCGGCGATGAGCTTCACCGCGAGGCCGAAACTGAGCGGGGCAAACACCTTGGGCTGCAACCGGAGCCGGAGCTGGAAGCCGATGGCGGTCATGACAAGGGGGACCAGGGTGAGGGAGATGTTGTGCAGCGACTGCTCAAGCTTCGGCGGGTAGGGCCAGGAGCGCAGGGCGAACCCTGCCAGAAGCGCGATGGTGGGCGGGAAGAGTATCGTCCGGCGCGCGATGGCCGGGAGGTCCAGCGTTCCTTCGCGGCCGTACATGGCGAGGATGACGGAACCGTAGGTGGAAAAGATCAGCATGGAGCCGAGCTGGTCGTAGATGATCAGGTGCGGCAGGCCGGCGGCACCGAAAAACGCCTGAACGATCGGGATGCCGAGGAAGGAGGTATTGCCGAGCGGAACGATCAGGAGCAGGACGCCGACCATGCTGCGCGGCCAGTGCCAGAGCCGCGAGCCGAGCAGAACCAGCGCCAGGGAAAAAAGGAGCATGCCCCAAGGTACCAGCAGGGGCACCAGCGCCGCGCGGGAAAACACGATCTGGGGCACCTTGAGGAGCACCAGGGCCGGCAGCGAGACGTAGAGCGCAAACATGTTGAGAACCTGGGGGGTGTCCTTCGGGAACGACTTGAGGCGCTGAAACAGCATCCCGAGCAGGACGAAGACCCCGATGAGTACGAAATTTTCCATAGCCGATCATTGCCTCGCTAAATTCCCCAGCCCCGTCAGTTCTCTCCCTTTGCCGCTCCAGCCGGCTCCACCTTACCTGAAAGGCAAACCACTTTGGGGAATCCGTAAAATAGCAGTGTTTTGCACATTGTCGAAGGGGAAAGTGGTATCCCGGTGCAAATTGCGTCATCCGAGGTACAACGGCAGCGCAGCGGGATTTGAATGAAGAAAGGCGGCCAGTGGCCGCCTTTCTGTTTAGGGCAGACGGTAGGTTGGGGTGAACAGCTCCATCGTGAACCCCAACATAGCAACGTTGGCGTTCACGATGAGACCGCTCACCGCCAACCTACAAAAAACAACAGACGGTGTTGAACTGTTCCCCGTTATTTCAAGCTGGACTGGGTACTAGTAGTGCGTTCCGCTAATAACGTTCAAAAACTGGCTAGGTGGGAGCGACCTCGTCCATTTTGTATTTCCAACGAAAAACGACTGGCTCCTGATTGATCTCATCGATTCCTTGGTATATTCGTTTAACCAACTCATCC
>DATCHY010000030.1:0-8067 GCA_036508065.1 Geomonas sp.
TGTACTTTCTCATTATGCCAAGCATTGCAGTTCGACTCCTTTTGACTAAAAAGTATGGGCGCTGACCTTAAAAGAATAGTGGCGAATAATAAAGTAATTTAATCGCAAAAGCAATAGGAGAATGAGGGGCGGCGTTCCAGCGTTTCCTGCTGTATCAATTTCACCGTGAGGGTTTTCTTTGTTGCAAGGGTGCGGGGGTTTTGCTATATTTTTCCTTTTAACCGGTCCGCCCTCTCCGTAGGGTGATAATTAAAGGAGTCACTGATGCTTAAGATTTTCGATGCCCTGTTCGGCATGTTCTCAAACGACCTCGCCATCGACCTCGGCACCGCCAATACCCTGGTCTATTTGAAGGGGAAGGGGATCGTGGTGCGCGAGCCGTCCGTGGTCGCGGTGCAGAAGATGCAAAACGGGCAGCAGAAGGTGCTGGCGGTCGGGATGGAGGCCAAGAAGATGCTTGGCCGCACCCCGGGATCCATCACCGCCATCCGCCCGATGAAGGACGGGGTGATCGCCGACTTCGACATCACCGAGGAGATGCTGCGCTATTTCATCCACAAGGTGCACAACAGAAAGACCCTGGTCCGGCCGAGGATCGTCATCTGCGTCCCGTCCGGGATCACCCAGGTGGAGAAGCGTGCGGTGAAGGAATCAGCTGAATCGGCCGGCGCCCGTGAGGTCTACCTGATCGAGGAGCCGATGGCTGCGGCGATCGGCGCCGGGCTTCCGATCACCGAGGCATCCGGGAACATGATCGTCGACATCGGCGGCGGGACCACCGAGGTGGCGGTCATCTCGCTGGCCGGGATCGTGTACACCAAGAGCGTGCGCGTGGGCGGCGACAAGATGGACGAGGCGATCGTCCAGTACATAAAGAGGAAATACAACCTGCTGATCGGCGACCGGATGGCGGAGCTGATCAAGATAGAGATAGGCGAGGCGTACCCGGGAACCGAGGTGCTCCACATGGAGGTGAAGGGGCGCGACCTGGTTTCGGGTATCCCCAAAACCACCGAGATCGACTCCAACGAGATCCGCGAGGCGCTCTCCGAGCCGGTCACCGCCATCGTCGACGCAGTGCGCAACTGCCTGGAGCGCACCCCTCCCGAGCTCGCCGCGGACCTGGTGGACAAGGGAATCGTACTTGCCGGCGGCGGCGCGCTGCTGCGCAACCTGGACGTGCTGCTGCGCGAGGAGACCGGACTTCCGGTGGTGACCGCCGAGGACCCCCTCTCCTGCGTGGTGCTCGGTTCCGGCAAGGTGCTGGACGAACTGGCACTGCTGCGCAACGTGGCGGTAAGCTCTTAGGAACAGGTTAAGGTTGAGGTTAAGGTTAAGAACATCTTTACATGGAGCAAGTTGAGGTTAAGGTTTAGGTTGCGAGCGCCTGTTCTCAACCTCGACCTTAACCTTGACCTGTTTTAAGTACACTACAAGGGGAGCGGGTTAAGGTTAAGAAAGCCTCTTCTCAACCTCAACCTTAACCTGCTTTTTTCCCGGGGTCATCATGCCAGTTGCCACCATAGACGTCATAACCCCTGTCTGGAACCGACTCAATGAGACCCGTAACTGTCTGGTCAGCCTGATCAACTACACCCCCGATGCGCGCTTCATCATGATGGACTGCGGCAGCGACCGGGAGACCGAGAAGCTGCTGCAGGAATTGGCCGACCGGCTCGACGAACGGGCGCTCCTGATGCGCGACGACAGCAACATCGGGTTCGTGCGGGCGGCCAACCGCGGGTTTGCCAGGTCAGAGGCGCCCTACATCGCCCTGGTCAGGAACAGCACCCAGGTCTGCGCGGGATGGCTGGAGCCGCTTTTGCGCTTCGCCTCCACGCATCCGGAGGCGGGGATACTGGTGCCGCAGCTGTCGCCGGGCGGGGTTCCGTGCAGCGAACCGATCGAGGTGGCAAGCGCCTCCTTTGCAGCGATGGTGATCAGCAGGCAGTTGTTTCTGCAGGTGGGCGGTTTCGACGAGGGGCTGGACGGAGGATTTTGGTGCCTGAGGGATTATGCCCGGCGCGCCTGCTCCAAAGGATTCTTCACCTACCAGGTCCCCGGTCCCGTGGTTGTCTGCCAGGAAGAGGTGCAACTCGGCTCGGAGCGCCGGCGGGAGGAGACCCTGCGGCAGAGCGTGGCGCTTTTCCGCGAGCGCTGGGGCGAGGGGGGAGACTACCTGGTCCACGTTCCGAAGGGGGTGGAACCGGAACTTTTGAGGCAGAAGCTCGACGTGCTCCTGAAGGGGGCACGACACGGCAACAGCTACCTTGTCCTGCTCCCCGCGGCCCTCTGCAAGGCGGCGCAGCAGGGAGGCTTCGCCTTTCCGCACGAAAACGTCAAGCTGATAGCGCTGCCGCGCCTGTCAACCGAGTCCGCCAAACGGCGCATATTCGAGAAGATTGCCGCCGAGAGCCCCGGGATCGTTCCCGTCGCGGCGATCGACGGCATGGCGTTTCCCTGGAGCGACTCATACCTCCCCTTCAGCGAGCTTTCCGAAAGGATCAGGCTCGGCTACCCTTGAATCGCTCCCGACCAGCGCCGCTAACGGCAGGCAACAGCGAAAAATCAAAGCTAAAACCACTTGCCACGGAGAAAATCCTACTAAATCTGGGAAAAGCCAACGCCAAGGTTAAACCTTAATACCCGTTGGCCACCGACGCTGGATTGGATTGGTACTGCTTATACGTATTTCTCCGAAGTTCTCAGATGTTCTCCGTGGCCATCGGTTTTTTGCATGTTTTTAAGCGTCCCCAAAAACACCCTGGAGGTTTCGTGAAAGAAGAGATACGGCTGCAGCTAAGGAGCCACTGCGAGGTTATGGCGGCAGTCGAAAGGGATCTTACCCCTGCCATCGAGAGCGCCGTGTCGCTTCTGGTTGGAGCCTTCAGGAGCGGGAACAAGGTTCTCGTCATGGGCAACGGCGGCTCGGCGGCCGACGCGCAGCACTTCGTCGCTGAGATCGTCGGACGCTTCAAGCTGGAACGCCGGGCGCTTCCCGCCCTGGCGCTCACCACCGACAGCTCGATACTGACCGCCATCGGGAATGACTACGGCTTCGAGAGCATCTTCTCGCGCCAGGTCGAGGCGCATGGCGCCGCAGGTGACGTCGTGGTCGGTATCTCCACCAGCGGCCATTCGCCCAACGTAAAGCTGGCGCTGCAGCGAGCGGCTGCGGCCGGCTGCCGGACCGTTGCGCTCCTCGGCAAGGACGGCGGCACCATCAAGGATGTTGCCGAGCTTTCCATCATCGTCCCCAGCGACGATACCCCGCGCGTACAGGAGGGGCACATCACCATCATCCACATCCTCTGCGACCTGATGGAGAAAGAGCTCTTCGCCTGAGAAACTGTGAAGGGCGAAAGGTGAAAGGTGAAGTTACACCTTTTCGCCTTTGTTTGTTGATTGACACACGAGGGAACCGATGGGAAAGAGAAAAGCGGTATTTCTGGACCGGGACGGCACCATCAACGTTGAGGTGCAGTACTTAAGCCAGGTCGAGGATTTTCAGTTCATCCCCGGAGTGCCCAGGGCCTTGAAACGCCTGAAGGACGCGGGATTCCTCCTGGTCGTCGTCACGAACCAGTCCGGCATCGGGCGGGGCCTCTACGACGAGGCGGCGCTCGAATCGATCCACAGCCACATGCACGCCGACCTTGCCAAATTCGGCGCCGACATCGACGCCTGCTATTTCTGTCCGCACCACCCCGAACACGCAACCGGCGACTACCGCCAGGTGTGCGGCTGCAGAAAACCGCTTCCGGGCATGCTGCAGCAGGCGGCGCAGGACCTCGATATCGATCTCGCGGCCTCTTTCATGATCGGGGACAAGCTTGCGGACGTGGAGGCGGGGATCGCTGCCGGTTGTACCTCGCTTATGGTCCTGACCGGATACGGCAGCGCCCACGCAGCCGGGCTTCCGGCGGGGGTGAATTCCTACCCGGACCTGCTGGCGGCAGCGGAGGCTATACTGGCGCAGAAGAATACGGTAAAGTGAGCTTCAAAATCGAGCAGCACGCGGTTGTTTCTGAGGCCGTTCCCATCGGCTCCTTTGCCGGTTCGAGCGGCCTTTGCTAATGGGATCAGGGCCCTTGCAGGAGCGTCCTCCAGGGCGCGGTAATCGCGGCAGGAACGCCGCTCCTGCGCGGTCTCGTCTACCTGCTGCAATTCACGTTCTGATCTGTCTATCTAAAAGAGGCCGTTGCCGATGGAACCCTACCCACAGATCTTCCCAGATTCGGATGACGCGGTCCTGACCCTGAAGCTCGACCGCAAGAGCGGACGCATACCCAAGGGCGATTACAGTTTCGTCGAATGCTACTGCACCGACCCGCAGTGCGACTGCCGCCGCGTGACGCTTGCCGTCATCAACGAAAAAACAAAGCAAAAGGCGCTCATCAGCCTCGGCTTTGATCAGGAAGGTCCCCTGGCCGGACCTTTTCTGGACCCTTCGCACCGCCAGTCCGCATACGCAGACGAATTGCTGGTCCTTTTCGTTATGATTCTCAATGACGACCGGGACTGGCTTTCCCGCATGTACCGGCATTACCGGGCCGTTCGGAAGAAAGTGGACGGCAAAACCTACCGGGGCAAGGCCTTTCCAAAGCCGGGCCAGTTCGTGTACCAGCCAGTGACCGATCCCGATCTGGAGACGCTGGATATGGAACGGATGCTTGAGAAGCTCGCAGCTTCGGTGCGTGCTCCCAGGGCTACTTCGGCGCGAAAGACCGGTGGTCCCGTCCAGGGAAGCCTCTCCGAGGAGAAAGTGTCGCCCCCGCGCGCATCTACCCGTCCTGCCGGGGGGATGGCGTCGTTCGTCGAGCGGTACCTGCGGCTTGGCAGCGGCAGGGTGTTTGCCGGCCATGCTGAGCTTGCGGATGAACTGCGACAGTACCTCCTCGCCAACGACCGGGCCGGGGACGAGCTGGCCGCGCTGCTTCCGGCACTGTGCCAGCAATCACCTGAGGACGACGAACGTATCGACGCCGCGCTGCGGCTGCTGTTCGATTCGCTGGAGCTTTTGCGGGTGGAACTGGAGCGCCGACGGCCCGGGTCGCAGCAGCGCATGGAGCTGCTCCAAAACGCCCTGGCACAGCGCATCTTTTTGGAAAACGAGGATGGCGAACTCTGCGCGGCCGTCTCCCAGACCCTGTTGCACAGCCGGGTCGAGATCCTGCCAGTGCTCCGTGAAGCGAACAGCCACCGGGTGATGTCGGACCTGTCGCGCACCGATCTGCAGGAACTGCCGGGCGAGGAACTGATGGCGGGACTCTTCAGAAGCATAGAGGAGATGGGATTGGCTTCGCCCTTCGAAGGGATCGAGGCGATGCTGCAGCTTCTGGCCCTGGGGGACCCGGAGATGCAGACCGCGCTGACAGCGGAGATGCTCGCCGCCGAAAATCCCCTGATCCGGGATATCGCTGCCTTGATGCTGTTTCATCCCGTGGCCGAGGTGCGTCTGGGGGTGTCCCGGTTGCTGGCGGGGTCCGAGGGCCGGAACATCACAGCGGAAACCTTGCGGCGGCTGATCGTCTCCCGCAACTGGTTCCCGGAAAATATCAGGAAAAACCTGGATCAGGCGATCAGCAGCGCCCGCAAGGCGCGCGTGGAGTGCGCCGCGCTCCCCAGGCACCCTGCCATGACCGTTCATGCCTCCGGTATTGACGGCGCCGGAGCCCAGTCGTTCCAGGTCATCGTACCGGACGGCAAGGGCTTTTCCAGCTGCGCCATCCTCCTCAAGCAGGGGGTGGGGGTGGCCGATGCATTCGTGGTGGCACTGAAGAACAAGCGGGAACTCAAGGAGTTCCTCGCCCTGCTGAAGGACGAGGCCTCATTCATCGAATCATCCGCGGATCATCTCGACCAATGCGTAAGCTACGCCCTGGCCGAGGGAGCCCGCCACGGGAATGCCCCCAATTACTGGCTGGTCCGCATTGCCGAACTGCTGGGGCGCGGCCAGTGGAACGCCACTCCCTTTGATCCGCGCCGCGAACTGGAGCAGTTGCGGCGAAGCCTTGCCGCCGGCAACCCGAAACTCCTGGCGCAGCCGGAGGTCGTGGCTGCCCATGCCGCAGCGGCCGAATGGCCCCTGCGCGAGGGCTTTGCCCGCTCCTGGTTCGAGGACGATGATGCACTGGACCGGACCGTCAACGCGGCGTACGGGAGGAAGAAATCGCCCGATTCCCGGCAAGTCATACTCCGCATACTCGGTGACGTGCTGGAAAAGCGCCGTGAGGTATGGCTGGAGCGGCTCGTGCTGACCGCCCTCTGGCTCAACTCCTCGGCGAAGCCGCCGGTCCCCTGGCATCAGATGTATCACCTGGCGGACGCCGTTGCCGATGAGACACTCCCCCTCAGGGAAATCCCGCTGATGACAGCCATAGCGGAACTGAGCCTCGCTGCCTACCTGGCGCGCCTGGAGGAGGGGAGGGTGAGGGTGCCGTTGAGTCGTTGAGTCGTTCAGTCGTTCAGTCGTTCAGTCGTTCAGTCGTTCAGCCGTTCAGCCGTTCAGTCGTTCAGCCGTTAACATACTCCGTTCTTGGCATTGCTGATGAAATTTTTCACCTTCTCGGAATCCTTGCGGCCGGGAGAGAATTCCACTCCGCTTGAGACATCCACTCCGAAAGGGGCGACTCTGGCTACCGCCGACGCTACGTTATCCGGATCGAGACCGCCTGCAAGTATGATCGGCCCACGCCCCTTTGCCGCAACGGCGCAGTCCCAGTCAAAACGCTCTCCCGTGCCGCCGTATGAGTCGGGCGAGTAGGCGTCCAGCAGGTACCCGGCGACATGGTAGTCCGCCATCGGCGCGAGACTTTCCATCCCCCGCACCCTGAAGGCCTTCATCACGCGCCTTCTCACCGACTCGCAGTAGGATGGGCTCTCCTCGCCGTGCAGTTGGACGATGTCCAGCCTGCACCTGTCGGCTGTCGCGTTCACGAAATCAAGCGGTGCATTCACGAAGAGTCCGACCACCTGCACGAAAGGGGGAATGCCGGCGATGATACGCGCCGCCCGCTCCGGGTCGACTGAGCGCGGCGATTTCTCGAAGAAGACGAGGCCGAGGGCATCGGCCCCGGCCTGCACGGCCATGAGAGCATCCTCAAGGGATGTTATACCGCATATCTTCACTTTTGTCATCGTTGTATACCCTTAGAATCGCTCCACAGAGAACCAGAATACGGATTCGCTGCCGGAAGGTAAACGGCCCCCTCACTGGCATCAGCCCCTCACCTTGGCTGTCAGCCCCCGCTCGGATTTCCAGGGCTTGCCTTACAGCGAAACCTTGGGCAATCTCTGCAGCGCCTCGCGGATCTTCTCCTCGGGATACTCGAAATCCTCAAGATCTCCGGAGAGATAGGCGTCATAGGCGCCCATGTCGAGCTGTCCGTGACCGGAGAGACCGAACAGGATGGTCCTTTCCTTCCCCTCCTCCTTCGCCAGAACCGCCTCGTCTATGGCGGCGCGCACCGCATGGGAGGACTCGGGTGCGGGGACGATCCCCTCGCTGCGCGCAAAGAGCAGCGCCCCCTCGAAGCAGGCGTTCTGCCGGTACGCTTTGGCCTCGATCTCGCCTGCGTGGTAGAGCTGGGAGATGAGCGGCGAATCGCCGTGATAGCGCAGCCCGCCAGCATGGATCCCCGGGGGCATGAAGTCGTGCCCGAGGGTGTACATCTTGGTGATAGGGGCAAGTTTCGCGGTATCGCCATAGTCAAAGGCATAGACCCCCTTGGTGAGGGTGGGACAGGACGCGGGCTCGACGGCGAGGCAGCGCACCTTCTTGCCGTTGGCCCGGTCCGAGATGAACGGGAAACTGAGGCCAGCGAAGTTGGAGCCGCCTCCGCAACAGGCGATGACGACATCGGGGCAGTCGCCCGCGAGCGCCATCTGTTCCTTGGCCTCCAGGCCGATGACCGTCTGGTGCATGCAGACGTGGTTCAGCACGCTTCCCAAGGCGTAGTTCGTATCGGCGTGGGTCGCCGCATCCTCGACGGCCTCGGAGATCGCTATGCCGAGGCTCCCCAGGTTGTCCGGATCGTGGGCGAGTATGGAGCGGCCGGCGTTGGT